>NZ_JASATC010000020.1:0-101293 GCF_038440135.1 Pseudomonas sp. OTU5201
CGACTCACGGAGTTGGTAGCGCCCGGAAACTCTTGAATCGCAACCGTCTGCGCTCCGCTCGTCTAGAATAGCCGCGATACCTTGAGAGCCTTGCCACCATGCCTGACCAGGCTGAACAACGCCCACTTTCCGACCTTCCTTTGCACGACCTGATTGCCTGCCACGAATGCGATCTGTTGATGCGCCGCCCGGACCTTGATGAAGAACAGAAAGCCTGTTGCCCCAGGTGCGGCTATGAACTGGTGGTGCACCGCTCCAAGATGGAACGTCGTGCCATGGCCTTGGTGCTGACGGCGTTGCTGCTGTTCGTCCCGGCCAATTTCCTTCCCATAATGAAACTCAACCTGCTTGGGCAAACGACCCATGACACGGTCTGGACAGGCGTTGTTGGCCTATACAACACCGGCATGGAACCCGTCGCGGTGCTCGTGTTCCTCTGCAGCATGGTCATCCCTCTGATCAAGCTCCTCTGCCAACTGATCGTGCTGGTCTGCATCAAAACTCGCCGCGCACTTGGCTTGGGACTGTTGCTCTATCGGCTGTATCACCATTTGCGGGAATGGGGGATGCTCGAGGTTTACCTCATGGGGATTCTGGTTTCCATCGTGAAGCTGATCGATCTGGCCGACCTGCATCTTGGTATCGGTCTGGTCTGTTTCATTGGTCTGCTGCTGTCGCAGGTATGGCTTGAGGTGACCATGTCGCCGCATCAGGTCTGGGACGCGTTGGAAACCGAAGGAGAGACTCATGCGCGCCATTGATGCCGGCATTATCGTTTGCGACGAATGCCACCAGTTGAATCGTCCCGACTCGGATGAGGATCATGGCAATTGCAGCCGCTGCGGCGCAGTACTGTACCCACGGCGACCCAATAGTATCGTTCGAACCTGGGCGCTACTGATTACGGCTACGATCCTCTATGTCCCCGCCAACTTACTGCCGATCATGACGGTGAACTTCTTTGGCAACGGGGCCCCCTCTACGATCATGGGCGGTGTGCTCGAACTGATTCATGCCGAGATGGTGCCAATCGCGCTGGTGGTCTTCGTTGCCAGCATCCTGGTGCCCACTTTCAAACTAGTAGGAATCGCGCTGCTGCTTTACTCAGTGCAACGGCGACTGCCTATGTCGCCGCGTCAGCGCATCCTGATGTATCGCTTCATCGAGTGGATTGGCCGATGGTCAATGCTGGATATCTTTGTCATTGCCATCCTCGTGGCGTTGGTGAACTTCGGCAACTTGGCCAGCATCGAAGCCAACCTGGGTGCCGCGGCCTTCGCCAGTGTCGTGGTGACCACCATGATCGCTGCAGTGACCTTCGACCCCAGACTGATCTGGGACAATACTGATATGGACGACGAGAATGCCTGAGTTGCCAACCCCGAAAACCCGCAAAACCACGAGCTGGTCCGCAATCTGGGTACTACCGCTGGTGGCGCTGCTCATTGGCCTCTGGCTGGCCTGGAAAGCCATGAGCGAAGCAGGCATCGAGATTCAGATTCGCTTCGAGAACGGCGATGGTATTCAGGTGGGCAAGACCCAACTGATGTACAAGGGAATCCAGGTGGGCAAGGTGGTCGACCTGCATGTCAGCGATGACATCCAAGGTGTGGTGGCCACGGTTGAGGTGATGAAGGAGGCCGAGCCTTACCTCAGCAAGGACACCCGTTTCTGGCTGGTTCGCCCGCGGGTTTCCCTGGCAGGGGTGACGGGCCTGGAAACCCTGGTCTCCGGTATCTATATCGCCATTGATCCCGTGAAGGGAGAGGCGGCGCGGCGATATATCGCGCTGCCCGAACCACCGCCACTGTCCGACTCGCTGCCCGGTCTGCACCTTACCCTGAAGGCTGAACGCCTGGGGTCCCTTGAGCAGGGCAGCCCGGTTTATTACCGACAGATCCAGGTTGGCCAGGTGAAGAGTTACCAATTGGCCGAAGATCAGCGCACGGTCGAAATCAAGGTACACATCGAGCAGCCTTACGCGCATTTGGTGCGCAAGCACACGCGTTTCTGGAATGCCAGTGGCCTCAACGTTACTGCGGGATTGGCAGGCGTGAAGATCCGCACTGAGTCCGTGCTCAGCATCATGGCCGGCGGCATAGCGTTCGCGACCCCAGAGCACCGTCAGGACAGCCCTCCCACCGATCCCAGCATCCCGTTTCGCTTGTATGACGGCTTTGAGTCTGCCGAAGCCGGCCTGAGGGTGCTGCTGCGCATGGATGACGTCAGCGGCCTCAGCCCGGGTAGCACGCCGGTGATGTACAACGGTGTGCAGGTCGGCACCCTGAAGAAGCTGGATATGGACAAGGACTTCACCGGCGCAACCGCTGAGCTGACCATGGAGCCGCGTACCGAGGACTATCTTGTCGAAGGCACCGAGTTCTGGACGGTGAAGCCGTCGATTTCGTTGGCGGGCATCACCGGTATCGAGGCCCTGGTGAAGGGCAACTACATTGCCGTGCGCTTTGCGAAGGAGGGTACGCCGACCCGGGAGTTCAAGGTTCGACCCAAGGCGCCCCCACTCAATACCGATGCGCCTGGCCTGCACCTGGTGCTGACCAGCGACCGCCTAGGCTCCCTGGAAGTCGGTAGTCCGATCCTGTTCCGCCAGATGCGCGTGGGCAGCGTGCAGAGCTATCAGCTGTCCCGTGACCAGCGGCGCGTGGTAATCGGTGTCCACATCGAGCCCGAGTTCACCAAGCTGATAAACGAGTCCACTCGCTTCTGGAACTCCAGCGGCATTACCCTCAAGGGCGGACTGTCGGGCGTCGAAGTGAAGAGCGAATCCCTGCAGACCCTGTTGTCGGGCGGCATCACCTTCACCACACCGGACCCGAAGGCCAAGCTCGTCACCAGGCCGCGCCGCTTTACGCTGTTCGACAATGAAGCCCTGGCCATCGAGAAGGGAACTGTCATCGAGATCGCCATTCCCCAGGCCGAAGGCATCAAGGAAGGCACGCCGATCCGCTTCAAGGGCATCGATGTGGGCGAGGTGGAGTCGGTGATCCTGAGCAACGACCTCTCTGGCGTGGTGGTCAAGGCTCGCCTCACCCAGGCAGACCACCGCATCGCTCGTGCCGGGAGCCAGTTCTGGGTGGTACGTCCGGAGCTCGGCCTGTTGCGAACGGCCAACCTGGACACTCTCGTCAGCGGCCAGTATCTGGAAGTCCTGCCGGCTGCCAATCCAGGAGCCGCGCAGACGCGTTTCACTGCACTGGCCGAATCGCCGGACCCGATCGTCCGCGAGGAGGGCTTGCGCATCACCCTCAGCGCGCCGCGCCGTGGTTCCCTCAAACCGGGCGTGATCGTCAGTTACCGCGAAGTACCGGTAGGCAAAGTACTTTCCTACGAGCTGGGCAAAACTGCCGACCGCGTGTTCATCCATGTACTCATCGAGCCGCGCTACGCGCCACTGGTGCACAGCGGCAGCCGCTTCTGGCACACCAGCGGTGTCGGGGTGGATGCCAGCCTGTTCAATGGCGTGAAGGTGCGAACCGGCTCCCTGGAGTCCTTGGTGGAGGGCGGGATTTCCTTCGCCACGCCGAACGAAGGGCAGATGGGCAACGCCGCACTCAATGGCCAGACCTTCGCCCTGCATGACGATGCCGAGGACGACTGGCTGACCTGGGCGCCGAAGATTCCTTTGGCGAAGTAACCACGTAACAAACAAAAGGGCCGCAATTCGGCCCTTTTGCTTTCCTGGCGAAAGGATCAGGCGGGCTCGGCCGCTTCGTCCTTCTCATCATGGGCGACTTTAGCCACTTCGCGACGCTTGATGAACTTCCAGTCCGCCTCGTCGATGTAGATACCATTCGGGCCACTGCCACCTTCCAGGTCGATGGCGACGTTGGCCGATACTTGCGGCTTAACCGACGCGAGGATGGGGGTGAAGCCCAGTTGCTGGCTGGTTTCGATCAGCGCCTGCTGGTTGCGCTCGTCGATGTCTGCCGCCTCGTCCAGATAGTAGGGCAGACGAATGCGCCCGGCTTGCTCGCGATCCATCAGGTGCAGCAGCAGGTACATGTTGGTCAGCGCCTTGATCGTCATCGTGGTGCCGTTGGAGGCGGCGCCGTCGATATCGGTGTGAATGACCGGCTGGCCGTGCACCTTGGTGATCTCGAAGGCCAATTCGAACAGGTCTTTCAGGCCCAACTGGTTGCCGTTGGCGGCCACCAGGCGCGCCAGGTATTCCTTGGCCTCTTCGTTCTTCGCATCCTGATCGCTCGAGTTGGTCAGGTCGAAGACCGATAGGGTCTCGCCCTCCTCGTACTGCCCGGCGCTGTGGATGATCTGATCGATGTGACGCAGGGCTTCCTTGTTCGGGGCGAGGACAATGCGAAAGCTTTGTAGGTTGGAAACCTGGCGCTTGTTGATCTCGCGGTTGAACAGCGCCAACTGGTGTTCCAGGTTGTCGTAGTCGCTGCGGATATTGCGCAGGGTCCGGGCGATGTCGGTGACCGCGGCGCGGCGTGCCTTGGCCAGGGTCAGGGCTTCGTCCTGGCGGTGTGCGTAAGCGTTGATCAGCAATTGCAGGCGGCGCTCGGCGTCGTCTTCGCTGTCGAACTTGGCCACACCCTTGAGGCGGACCTGGGCGTAGAGCGCTTCGATCTGGCCGTCGATGCGCTGCAGCGCCTGCCAGGTGTCCTGGTAGTCGTTGAGCAGCGGCAGCAGGTTGTCCAGGCTGTCGTCCACCGGGTCCATGAAAGGCTTGCCGAAGGGCAGGTCGGCGGGCAGCAGCTGGCGGCGGCGCAGGGCGTCTTCCAGGGTGCGTTCCTTGGCTTCCAGGTCGGCGAGCTGGCGACCTACCAGTTGCAGCTTGGCGGAGAGCTGCTGAACGCGTTCGGTGAAGGCATCGGCGGAGCGCTTGAGTTCGTCCTGGGTGGCTTCCAGCTGCGCCAGCTCTTCCAGCTTGACGGGCTCTTCAGCGCTGAGGGTCTGGGCCTTGCGGAAGTCTTCCAGGGCTTTCTGGGCGTCCAGCACATCCTGGTACAGCTTCTCGGCCTGGGCCTTGCTCGCGGCGCGGTCGGCGGCCACGGACTGCTGCGTCTTCAGCTGCTTCAGCTCGCGTTCCAGGCGGTCCTTCTGGTCGCGCAGGGCGGCGCGGTCGGCCAGGGCCTGCAGGGCCGGCGGCTCGATGTGGGACAGGTCGATGGACAGGCCCGGTACTTCGAACTGGCTGCCCTTGAACTGGTCGAGCACAGTTTCCAGGGTTTTCACCCAGGCTTCGCCGTCGTCCAGCTGGATACCTTTCTCTCCCAGCGGCAGGCTGAACAGCTGGCCGTTGAACAGGCGCATCAGACGGTCGACGTCGGCCTGGGAGAACTCTTCGCGCAGGCGCGAGTAGCTGTTGTTGTCGGCGTGGTCGAGCTGCTGCTTGACCGCCTTCAGGCGTTTCTCCAGGTCGCGCAGACGCTCGTCCAGGTCTTCGGCGGAGAACTGGCGGGACTGGGCCAGGGCGCCAGCCAGCTCGTCGTGGGCGTCCTTGGCGGCGAGCAGCTGCTGCTCCAGCACCTTGGCGTTTTCCACCAGAGCGAAGCGGTTCTTCAGTACCGCCAGCTCACCCAGCCAGCGCTGGTTCTCAGTGATGGCACGCTCCAGGCGCATCATTTCCTGGGTGCCGCCACGCTGTTCGTTCTGCAGACCGTCCTGCTCGTTGCGGTAGTGCTCGGCCTGGATCACGAGTTCCTCGCGGCGGGCGCCGGAGTAGTCCTGCCAGGTGCCCAGCAGGGAGTCCAGCAGCGGGGAGATGCGGTGCAGTTTGCCGCGCAGGGTCTCACGCTGGGCCACGCCGTTGGCCAGCGCCTCGACCAGTGGGCCGGCGGAGACCAGCGCCTGATAGTCCTGCTCCATGCGGCGTACGTCGCGGAAGGCCTCTTCGCAGGCAGCGATGTAGTCCACGCTGCCGGAGCGCAGGCTGTGCTCGAAGGCATCGAGGAACAGTTGCTTGAGCTTGGCCGCGGTGATCTCGCGCATGTGCAGCAGGTTGATGAACAGTGAGCGGAAGGTCTTCAGGCTCTGTTCGCTGGTAGAGCGCAGCGGGATCAGCGTCAGGTCCAGCGGGATCGACGTGTGGCCACCCACCAGCAGGCGGCGCAGTTCATCGGGCTTGAGCTCGTAGGCCTTGATGCCTTCGCGTTCCAGGCTGTTGAACAGCTCACGCTGGCGCAGGCAGGTGCCGTCGCGCTGGTAGTGCTCCAGATTCAATTCGCCACGGTAGGCGAAGAACTGGTGGCCGAAGCCGCCGCCCGGACCGCGACCGGCCACGCCGATCACGTGGGGGCCGTGGGGCAGGGAGACTTCAACGAGGATGTAGCTGGTATCGGTGGCGAAGTAGAACTTGCGCGACTGCTCCAGGCTGTACTTGCCGAAGCTCATGTCCGACATGCGCGCCAGGATCGGGAACTGCAGCGCGTTGATCGACGCCGATTTACCGAGGTTGTTGGCGCCGTAGATCGACAACGGGGTTTCCAGCGGGAACAGGCCCAGGCTGTATCCAGCGGTGTTCAGCAGGGCGAAGCGGCGGATGCCGTAGCGTTCCTGGCTCATGCGTCTTCCTCCTGGGCTGCGCGTTCTTCTGCCATGGCGCGGGCCAGGGCGTCTTCTTCGGACTCTGCGGATTCGTCGACGATTTCAGGGGTGTCGATGGGGATGATCGTGTCGCCACTGTCGTCATCCATGAGCACTGGGGCACGCAGTTCCAGGTCGGTGCTGTGCAGGCTGGCAGCCAAGTCGCGGTCGTGTTGCACGGCCAGACACACGTCGAGGAAGCGGTGCATCGGCGGCAGGAAGCGGTAAATGCCGTTGCTGTCCTCGGCGAAGCCCAGCTGGGTGAGACGGCGGATCACCTTCTCTTCCAGCTCTTCATGGGTGGTCACCTCGGCCTGCATGAACAGGTCGCGGTACTTCTCCAGCAGGGCCGGCAGTTCGTCGCGGCCGATGCTGCCGCCATCGAGCACGGAGAGCGGGTCGCGGCCCTGGTCGGCCAGGTGCTCAACCAGGATGAAGGTGAACAACGCCAGGCGCTGCGCGGTCTTGTTCACCTGGGCGCCCATCTGCTCCGGCACGAAGTAGTAGAAGCCACGTGGGTCGCAGACCAGTTCGAAGCCGAGGCCCTTGAACAGGGCACGGTACTGGTCCTGCATGGTGGACAACTGGGCGTAGCACTCCGGCTCGCTGCGGGAGAGGTGGTAGCCCTTGAACAGCTCGCGGAAGATGGGCGCCAGCTGGGTCATTTCTTTCAGGTCGATATTCATCAGGAAGTCTTCTCGGCCGCGGCGTTGGGGCTCTTGATCAGGGCGTAGGAGCTCAGGCTGACCTGGTGCTCGGCGGTCAGGTAGTCACGACGCTCCAGGCGATCGCGAGAGAAGCGCGAATCGCGGGAGAGGCGCGAGAACCAGTAGAGGAGTTCGTCTGTGGCGCCTTCGGGCTCCTGCTCCAGCAGCCAGACCATCAGGTCTGGTAACGGCAGGGCCTGCTCGCAACGGTCGAGCATTTCCCGCGCGGTCTTCGGTGAGCGCGGTGCAGCGGCCTTGCGCGTGCCGCCGGATTTCGGGAAGTGCGCCGGTTTCGGCTGGAAGCGTGCCAGGGCATAGACATAGGCCTCCACCTGCGAGCCGCTGCCGAGGAAGGTGGTCTGCGGCCGGGTGAACAGCGGCATGGCTGCTTGAGGTACGGCATCCAGGCCCTTCTTGCGGATCACCGATAGGGCCAGGGCGGCGCCACGGGTCACGGCGTTGTGCCGGCGTGCTTCTTCACGCAGTGGCAGCAACAGTTCCCGGGCCTTGCGCAGGGTGAGCTGGGCGCTGGTTTGCATTTCCAGGATGCGCGCGTGGGTGCGCAGTACCAGGTCGTCGTCCACCAGTTGGCCCAGGCGCTGTTGCTCGCCGAGCAGGCGCAGCAGCACTTGCTCGACACGGCGCACGCCTTGCTCGAAGGCGCCATCGGCGGCGACCAGCTGGATCATCGGCTCGACGTATTCGTCCCAGGTCGCCAGTACCTCGGCGTAGCGTTGGCGCAGAGGGATCTGCCGGTCGCTGGTCTTGGCGCGGTCGGCCACTGCGACCAGGGCCTGCTCGTCGTTGTCGAGCTTCTTCAGGACGTCGCGCACACGCATGTCGAGCAGGCGCAGCTGGCGCGCCAGGTCGTTGCCGTCGCGGATTTCGAAGGCTTCCTGGATGTAGCCGGCGAGGCGTTCCAGGTGGCGCAGGTAGGCTTCGATCTCCAGGCACAGGCCGAGACGGTGTTCGCGCCGCAGGTAGGCGAGGAAGTCGTGGATCTGCGCGTTCAGCTCGAAGCGGTTCGGACTCTTGGCCACGGGAACCAGGATATCCAGGCGCACCCAGAGGTCGAGCAGGGCGGTCACGTCGGTGGGCGTGCCCTCCGGCAACTGGCCGGCGAGCTGCACGCGCAGTTCCACCAGGCTCAAGGTGCCGGCATCGAAGCGCTCGCAGAGCGGCTCGAGCAACGTCCAGTGTTCGGCTAGGGCGCGCAGTACGCGCTTGGGATCGATCATCGATTGGCCGGGGTTCGCTGAAAAAAGAGGCGATTGTACTTCAGGTTGCTGGCGGCGATTGAGCTTCAACCGATCAGAGGAGCGACACCCGCCCGAGACTGACGTTTTTTGGCAGTTTACGACTGGCATCGTGCTATCAGAGGCCCGAAAAAGGCCGGAAATCCCCGTGCAAGTGATTGAATTCGCTGGCATGTTTTCTGCGTTAGGGGAACGTCCGCTGTATGACCGCAGGAACCATGAGCCCCGAATCCGCACTTCTCGCCGACGCCCGCTGGGCCGAGCTGGAACGCCAGACCGACCTGGACTGGGACCTCGACGCCATCACCAACCGGCAAGAGGCCATCGACTTCCTGCTGCACTTCGAGAACCGCCTGTGCGTCTACTCGGCTTATGTGGAAAAGCTCTACAGCCGATACAGCTTCGTGGTGCCGGAGGAGGAGCACGGCAGCATCACCATCCTTCCGGATGAGCTGGCCTGGCACGACACCTTCCATGACATTCCCGCCGATGCCGTGCTGCCCACCGGCATCCACATCCTGCCTGGCGAAGTGCTGGGCTCGACCGGCCTCTACCTGAAGATCCCCGGTGAACACCGCCTGAGTCCTTCCTACGAGCTGCCCTTCCACGACGGCCTGAAGCTGCTGATCCAGCGTTACCAGTCGCGGGGTGAGCAGTTCCTGCCGGTGCTCGTCAAAGGCGACCTGCGCGAGTACGAGGCACGCATGCCTTCGCTGCACCTGCATCGCATCGATACGAGCCGCCTGGGACGCAACTCACGCCTGGAGGTCTCGAACATCAAGGGCGCGATCGCCGATCACCTGATCGGCCTGTTCCGCCGGGGCTGACCTCGGCGTTACCCCTTTGTTGCGATGGGTAACAGCTATCCGTCGCGGACTTCCTGACACGCACCCTCAACTCGACTATGGGTCGGGACGCTTCCCGGCCGGCCTCCCTATAGTGGCTAGAAAGGGGACGAGTCTTCGTCGCTTGCCCATACAAGAACAATCAGGGATGTCGCCATGCGTTCGAATCCGCTGCCCGCCTGGTCGCTGAAGGCCATTCTCCTTGCCGGGGTGTTCTCCACGTCCATCGCCCAGGCGCGAATGGAGGAGCTGGCCGACAGCGAACTGTCCAACATCACTGGCCAGGCCTTCATCAACCTGACCACCGATGCCAATGCCGGGATCAACTACACCCGCGTCAACTTCGGGGTGAACGTCGACACCCAGCTGAACATGAAGAAGCTCCAGCTCGGCCAGTACGACGACGCCGCAACCCGGGCGGGGGAAGTCGCCGGTTCGTCCGACATCCTCATCAACAACTTCGCCCTCGGAACCGTGAATGCGGACGGCTCGGTTAACCCATTCCGTATCGCCGATCCCTTCGTCGAACTGGCCTATTCCGGTAACAAGGTGGTGGGCGTGCGCATCGGATTCGGCGAAGCCAAGGGCGTGTTGTCAGGGGATATCCAGAGCCTGACCGGGAATATCCCGGTGCACATTACCGGCACTGCCAAGCCCATCATTGACAAGGCTTCCGGCTGGGATCAGTTCCTGCTGGCTCTGGCGGGCATCGACGACGACACCCAACTGCAGGCGGACGCGACGCTAGTGAACTCCAGCGGCAACGCCGATCCGGTACGCGGTGGCATGGCCGGCCTCACCAATGGCACGGCGCTGAGTTGCGTCAGCGGTTGTAACCTCGGCGGCCTCTCCGACGCTCTGCTCAGCCTCTTCAAGTCCAGCGGTTGCGGCATCCTCTCCCTTAATACCTGCTTCCCGCTCAGCGACTTCAAATCCCTGCCGGTGGGCAATATCAGCAACATGAATACCATGGAGGGCGCGGCGAAGGGCTTCTTCATCTCCTTCCAGACCCAGGACCTGGCGTGGAAGGACATGGACCAGAACGCCTTCATGACCGCCCTCAAGGGCGCTTTCATGAACATGCCCAAGTACCGCGACGCCAACGGCAACCTGGTATCGCCGGTCAATATCGACTTCGAGCAGGCGTTCAATGGCATCCCGCGGCAGGACACCTGCCTGGGCACAGCCACCGCGGGGTGCTGAGCATGCGTAGAACCATTGTGATCCTGCTGTCGTTAGCCGCCGCCAGAGCGCAGGCTGAACTCAAGGCGCTGGATGACGCGGAGCTCTCCAATGTGGACGGTGCCGGAATCGGCTTCGTGCTGGACCAGGTCCTGCTGGATGCCAAAAACGCCACCATCACCATCAACGACATCACCAACGCCGCCAAGCAGAACGTCCCCATCGCGGTGAAGGAGTTCTACCTTGGCGCCGCCGGCAGCAACAAAGGCGCGAACCTCAGCCCGGTAACCATTGGTCGGCTCGACCATCCCTTCGCCCTCAACCTGGCCAAGGGCGAGGACATGCGGACGCTGCGGGACGACGGACAATGGGTACAGACCACCCCGAGTAATGTCACTGTCCTGGAATTCATGTTTCCCGAGCGGCTGACTGGTGCTGCCGGCCAACCCTGCATTGGCGGTTTCGCCGGTGCCGGCAACAACTGCTCCAGCCGGGCCAGCGAGAAGGTCGACCTGGGGATTCGCTTCGATTTCCAAGTGGCGGCCGGACGCACCGATATCCTCAACCTGGACTTCGCCGAACTGGCGATGGACGGCTCCTACCTGCGGCTGTGGGGCGATAGCGGTCGCAACCAGATGGTCGGCGAGGCGCGCATCAACCTCTTTGCCAAGAGCCTTCAGATCATGAGCTGCGCGGCCGGCACCACCGGTTGCATGACCGCCACCGAGCAGCGCGACCGCACCATCTTCCTCAACAACGCCTACGCCAACATCTCCCTCGGCTACGGCAAGACCCAGCCGCTGCTGTTTGACGTGAGCAGCAACGGCCAGTTCGTGCTGGAGCTTCCCAACCCGACGGCGTCCGGCACCACCCAGGCGCAGAAAGACGCCCTGGCTGCTGACTTCTACGCCAACGCGCCGCGCACCAACATCGTCATCAACAGCCTCCAGACCGGCAGCGGCAGCTTCTCCAGCGGCGGGTACAACTTCGGCTACAACGCGCTCCAGGGCCTCAGCATCAATTACCTCAAGGTGACCAGCCATGACCTCTAGGGCGCTCTACCTGGCGACGTTGCTGGTACTTCCCATGCTGGCCAGAGCTGAACTGCAAGCACTCGAGGATGCCGACCTGAGCCAGATGAGTGGGCAGGGCGGGGTATATCTCTCTGGCGAGTTCAGCATCAACAAGAACGGTGGCGTGCTCTGGAATACACCGGCGTCCAACAACCCGGCCACATGGACGGCCAACGAGCGCAGCTGCGCCATCGCTGGTGCCGCCACCCCGGAAAGTTGCGGCCTGCGCATCGCCATCCGCTCCGAGGCCAATGGCGGCTGGTACGTGTTGGACAACCTCAAGGGCATTTTCAGCTTCGAGGGCCTGACCTTGAACACCCGGCTGATCAACAGCGGTTTCGGCGGCGACGGTGCGGCCTTCAACCAGGATGTCCTGGCCCTCGGCCTGCCCAACGAGATGCGCTTCAAGAACGGCAGCTTCGCCTTCGGCGTGGCCAACCAGGGCGGCTGGCAGAACAAGTCCGGCACCGTCGCCAATGGCGGCAACCCCAGTTACCAGCAGACGAATATCTTCTCGGCGAAGATTGACGGCACCATCCGCATGCAGGGCAGCGTGCTGATTTTCCCGAAGAACTGAGGAACCGCCCATGCGCCCAGCCCCCTTGCTGTTCGGCATCCTCCTCGCCTCCCAGGCCCAGGCCATGGAAGCGCTGGACGACTCCACTATGGCTTCGGTCAGTGGTCAGGGCGGCATCAACCTGGAAACCTCCAGCCAGGGCTGGTTCGCCAGCAACGTCAGCTATACGCAGGACGGCCGCAGCCTCAATCTGCGGGATGTGAGCAACCGGGCCGCCAGCGGCAGTACCAGCACGTCCCAGTCGACCCTCGACGTGCAGGATGGTCAGTTGCAGATCCAGCACAGCGCCAGCCCGCAGGTGTTGGCGGTGAACAACATCGAGATGGACGGCAGTAGCAAGAGTTTCGGTTCCTTCCGCGCCTTCTACACCCTGGGCGCCACCTTGAAGCTCAAGGGAGGCGGGGCCAGTGGCGTCAGTGGCATCGCGGTGGACGACAGCCGGCTGTCCCTCTCCGATGTGACCTTCTATTACCGCGACAACGGCTTCGACCTCATCGTCAAAGGGCTGTCCTTCGACACCTACCTGGACAACGCCTACCTGGACATCGTCAGCGGCGGCACGGGCCAGGAGGTCAAGCTGAACCTGGGGGATGCGCGCTTCGTCGGGACCGTCGGCGGCATCAGCCTCGACCTCGCCCATGGCGACCCCACGGCCTCGCCCGCGACACCCGGCGCGCCGGATCCGCGCGACGCCAACGCCAGCCGCAGCTTCGGCAAGTTGAACATGGACTTGCGCCTGGGCGGCAGCCTCAGCGTCGCCAGCGGGGGCGCCAGCGGCGAAGGCATTCGCATCCGCCCGGACCTGAGCATCGGCAGCAGCCTGTTTCAGTACCAGGACGAAGGCATCCTGCGTGCTGAAAATTTCTCCGGCACCCTGCGCAGCCTCGGTGGACTGACCATCGACCTGGCCCAGGACGCTGGCGGGAGTTATGCCCAAGTGGCCTTCCAGGACCTCAAGCTGAACGCCACCCTCGGCGGCCTGATCATCGGCAACCCGACCAATCAGAAGCTCGGTAGCCTGGCCATCGACCTCAACTTCGCCAATGACGGCACCAAGCAAAATTGGCTCAAGCTGCGTCCGGGTGGCGATCCCAACTCCGGGGCCAAGGGCGTGACGGCCGACGTCAGCTGGAACATGGCCAACAGCTCGGTTTCCCTCACCGATAACGGCAACAGCATGTGGTTCAGCGGCCTGCGCACCAACGGCACCGGCCAGCTCACGCTGGACCTGACCAAAAGCTGCGCCGGCGGCGCCAGCACCGGCTGCTACGCCGGTACCCAGAGCGACATGGGCAAGGGCAACTACAACGGCCATTTCGATGGCTTGCGCCTGGGGCTTTCCAACATCAAGGGCGGCTACAGCTTCGACGGCCTGCGCGTGGGATCGGCCGATGCGCCGTTGCAGGGCGGCACCGAACTGCTGGTGCTGATGGAAATCTTCCCGGCCTACGACTTCATCCTGAATGGCCAGATCACCCTGCTGCCGGGGGGGAGCAGTGGCGACGGCTTGCGCTACAACGCCGATTTCGTCTTCAGTGACGCCCGCGCCGCCATCACGGTGGATGAAACCGGCAAGGGCCTCTGGCTGGCCGGCACCACCTACGACATGCACTTGCGCGATGGCTCGGTGGACGTGAGCAACAACGGCATCGAACTGCGCAAGGGCACCTATTGGTCGAAGTTGGAAGTCAGCGACCTGCGCTGGGGGGATCGCGCCACCGGCACCAGCCTGGGCCGGCTGGTGCTCAAACGCTATGAGCTGGGCTCCACGCTGGCGCTCAGCTCCGGCGGTGCCGGTGCCCTCTGTGTGGGCGGCAGTGGCACCAGTGCCGGCGCCTGCTCGGCCAGCGGCGGACGTTGGGAGGATCGGGGTAACGAAGGCGTGTCGGTGAAGTTGAAGAACGTCTTCGTTCGCGATACCGCCATCGAAAGCACCACCAACGGCGTGGCCACCGACGAGAAACGCAACCAGATCGTCTGGGAAACCAACCGCGTCAATGGCGTCGCTGGTACCGGTAGCCAGCTGGTTGTGGATAACTTCTCCACCTCCGACGGCAACCCCAGCAATCCCAACGCCAACACCCACGGCTTCAATGCCGACCTCAACCTCGACGTTGCCCCGACCAAGGTCTGCACCGACAACGGCGGCAGCTGCACCCCCGTCACCCCCGACCCGCTGGGCTTTGCGGTGAACGGCCGCATCCACTTCAAGGAAATCAACGTCGATCGCCTGCAGCATGTCCACCCCACGGGCGGCGCCGTCACCTCCATGTACGGCATTAAGGTGCAGAACGCGGATATCAGCGCAAACCTGACGGCTACGCCGATCAACTGACCAGCGCGAAAGGTTTTTCCTGTAGGGTCTGCCCCTGCTCGCCACCACCTGCCCACCGACCTTTCCGCCCACCGCTTTTCACGCCACAATTCCCTGATCGGGTGCCGTCGCCACAAGCAGTCCGGCACCATCAGCCTGAGCCCTCGCCGCACGTACGGTAGGGCCGTGAGGAGCGAGACATGAGCAGCCAAGATCGCGTCATCATCTTCGACACCACCCTGCGGGACGGCGAGCAGAGCCCCGGCGCTTCCATGACCAAGGAAGAGAAGCTGCGCATTGCCAAGGCCCTGGAGCGCATGCGGGTGGACGTGATCGAGGCCGGCTTCGCCATCGCCAGTCCCGGTGACTTCGAGGCGGTCAAGGCCATTGCCGACAGCATCAAGGACAGCACCGTGTGCAGCCTGTCGCGGGCGGTGGATGCCGATATCGACCGCGCCGCCGAAGCCCTGGCCGGCGCCAACTCCGCGCGCATCCACACCTTCATCGCCACCAGCCCCATCCACATGCAGTACAAGCTGCGCATGCAGCCGGACCAGGTGGTGGAGCAGGCCATCCGGGCGGTGACACGTGCACGCAACCTCTGCGAAGACGTGGAATTCTCCTGCGAAGACGCCGGCCGCTCCGAAATCGATTTCCTCTGCCGCATCATCGAGGCCGCCATCGACGCCGGCGCCCGCACCATCAACATCCCCGACACTGTGGGCTACGCCATTCCCCACCAGTACGCCGACACCATGCGCCAGTTGCTGCAGCGCATCCCCAATGCCGACAAGGCGGTGTTCTCCGTGCACTGCCACAACGACCTCGGACTTGCCGTGGCCAACTCCCTGGCCGCCGTTGCCGTAGGTGCCCGCCAGGTGGAATGCACCATCAACGGCCTAGGCGAGCGCGCCGGCAATGCCGCGCTGGAAGAGATCGTCATGGCCATCAAGACCCGCCAGGACGTGCTCGGCGTCTACACCAATATCGACACGCCGCACATCCTCAGCACCTCGCGGATGGTGTCTGGCATCACCGGCTTCCCGGTGCAGCCGAACAAGGCCATCGTCGGCGCCAACGCGTTCGCTCATGAGTCGGGCATCCACCAGGATGGCGTGCTCAAGCACCGCGAAACCTACGAGATCATGTCCGCCCAGTCCGTCGGCTGGCACACCAACAAGATGGTGCTGGGCAAGCACTCCGGGCGTAATGCCTTCCGCACCCGCCTGGACGAGCTCGGCATCGCGCTGGCCAGCGAGGCCGACCTGAATGCCGCCTTCGCCCGCTTCAAGGAGCTGGCGGACAAGAAGCACGAGATCTTCGACGAAGACCTGCAGGCGCTGGTCTCCGACACCTTGGGCGAGGAGGCGCCGGAGCACTTCAAACTGGTCTACCTGGAAGTCGCCTCCAAGACCGGCGAAGTGCCCCAGGCCAAGTTGGTGCTGGCCATCGACGGCGTGGAGCAAGGCTCCAGCGCCGAGGGCTCCGGCCCGGTGGACGCCACCTTCAAGGCCATCGAAAGTCTGGCCGCGTCTGAGTCGAGCCTGCAGCTCTACTCGGTCAACGCCATCACCCAGGGCACCGATTCCCAGGGTGAAGTTACCGTCCGCCTCGAAAAAGCCGGACGAATCGTCAACGGAAACGGTGCAGATACCGATATAGTTGTCGCCTCCGCAAAGGCCTACCTCAATGCGCTGAACCTGATGCAGGCCGGCGTACGCAAGGCTCACCCACAGGTTGCTGACGTTTGATCACAGAACACCGTCGTCGCGCATATCTCAATGCCATGCAGGTAGCCACCTGGCTACCGCGCGTGGCATTGCCCTTTGCCGCGCCCTCCAACCCCGAGTTGCTGGCCCTGGCCCCGGAGGTCCCCCTTGAGGACGTACCGGCGCCAGTTGCCGACGTAACTTCCGAAGCACCTGCAGCGGAGGCCCGTCAGGCGGCGACCTCCGTGCGCACCAAGATCGAGGTTCCCCGTCCAGGCAGCACCCTGCGTCCGGCTGTGCAGCCCGAACCCGAAGCGGCTGCCGAGCCGGAAACCACGCCGGCCAAGGTGGAAACGCTGCCGCCGCCGCGTTTCTCCCTGCAACTGCTGCGAGCCGGCAACTGCCTGTTGCTGGTGGAGTTGCCCACCGGCGAACCCTTCCAGAGCCGCGATCCGGCCTACCTACTGCTTAAAGACCTGCTGCGTGCCGGCGGCCTGCCGGACAGCCCGCAGATCCTCGGTGAACCGGTGCGCTGGCCGCTGCTCAGCCGCGGCAACATGGACCAGGGCCCAGACGCGGCTCGAGACTTCGTTCAGGGCTTCGTCGGCATGCGCGTGGAAGAGCAGGGCGATTGCGCCTGCCTCTGGCTGGTAGGCCTCCCAGCGGTGCGCTTTGCCGGTGAGGCGGATGCCACCGCCTTCAACCGCGAACTGCAGGTCGACGGCCTGGGCGCAGCCTGGGCCCTACCGGGTCTGGAACTGTTGATGGACGAGCCCGAGCGCAAGGGCGAACTCTGGCAAGCCATGCGCCGTGTGATGCGCCGCTGGAAGAACACTGAATGACCGACGCTGTTTCCTTCCGCCCGATGACTGAGGCGGATCTCGATGCCGTACTGAAAATTGAATATGCCGCCTTCAGCCACCCCTGGACTCGCGGAATCTTCACCGACAGCCTCAAGTCCTACGACTGCTGGCTTATGTTCGAAGGCAGCCAGCAGGTCGGTCATGGCGTGATCAACGTCATCGTCGGCGAGGCCCACCTGTTGAACATCACCGTCAAGCCGGAAAGCCAGGGCCGCGGCCTGGGCCTGCGCCTTCTGGAGCGCCTGATGGAGCGCGCCCGCGAGCTGCAGGCCGGCGAATGCTTCCTCGAAGTGCGCGCCAGCAACCAGTCCGCCTACCGCCTGTACGAGCGTTACGGCTTCAACGAAATCGGCCGTCGCCGCGATTACTACCCCGCCGCGGGTGGCCGCGAAGACGCCCTTGTCATGGCCTGCACGCTGATCGATTGAGCCCCGCGCAGGCCATTGCCAAAGCTTCCAGTGCTCCGTAAGGTGCCGCCAGCCAGAAGAGGAGAAGAAGCATGAGCGACCTGCAACAGCTGATCGACAACAATGCGCGCTGGGCCGAGAAGATCAAGCAGCAAGATCCGGACTTCTTTGCCAAATTGGCCAAGCAGCAGGTGCCGGAATACCTATGGATCGGCTGCTCCGACGCCCGCGTGCCGGCCAACGAAATCGTCGGCATGCTGCCTGGCGACCTCTTCGTCCACCGCAACGTGGCCAACGTCGTGCTACACACCGACCTCAACTGCCTCTCGGTCATTCAGTACGCCGTGGATGTACTCAAGGTGCGCCACATCCTGGTCACCGGCCATTACGGCTGCGGTGGCGTGCGCGCCGCCATGCGCGACACCCAGTACGGTCTGATCGACGGCTGGCTGCGCACCATCCGCGACCTTTACTACGAGCAGCGCGAGCACCTGGCCACCTTCGCTACTGAAGAGGAACGCGTCGACCGTCTCTGCGAGCTCAACGTCATTCAGCAAGTGGCCAACGTCAGCCACACCACCATCGTCCAGAACGCCTGGCATCGCGGCCAGGAACTCTCCGTCCACGGCTGCATCTACGGCATCAAGGACGGTATCTGGAAGAACCTCAACGTCACCGTCAGCGGCATGGAACAACTGCCGCCGCAGTACCGCCTGCGCCCACTCGGACAGAACTGAACCATGACGCAGTACAACAGCCGGGCCGTTGGCCTGGCTTGGCTCGGCCTGCTTGTGGCCAGCGTTTTCTGGGCCGGTAACGCCCTCGTCGCCCGTGCTTTCCACGATTCCATCCCACCCTTCAGCCTGGCCTTCTGGCGCTGGAGCCTGGCGCTAGCCATTCTCCTTCCCTTCGTTGCCCGTCCCATGTGGGAGCACCGCAGCGCCCTGCGCTACGCCGGGTGGCGTCTGCTGGTAGTGGCGGCCCTGGGTATCAGCACCTTCAGTGTGCTGCTCTATTTTGCTGCGCGCACCACGGTGGCCATAAACCTCACACTTCTCAACACCTGCCTACCGCTAGCAACTTTCATCGGCGCTGGCGTCCTGCTCAACGAATGGCCACCCCGACGTGCCTGGCTCGGCATGGCGGTGGCGACCGTCGGCCTGCTGGTGCTGATCGCCCAGGGGCGGCTGGAGCAACTGGCCGCCCTGTCGTTCAACCCGGGCGACCTCATCATGCTGCTCGCCGTCGTCGACTGGGCCCTCTATACCCTGCTGCTGCGCCGCTGGAACAGCTACTTCAAGCTGCCACCGCTGGTGCTGCTGGGGGCGTTGGTGGCGTGCGGCGTGCCCATGCTGCTGCCGTTCTACCTGCTGGAGCTCGCCAGCGGGCAGCGCTTCGAACTTTCGACGGAAAACCTCGCCGCCATCGCCTACACTGGCGTTGCTGCCTCGCTGCTGGCCTACCTGCTTTGGAACCAGGGCATCCGCGTACTGGGGGTGGCCAAGGCCGTGCTCACCAACTACCTGATGCCAGTGTTCACTGCGTTGCTGGGCTACCTGCTGTTGGGCGAGGGGTTGCAGGCTTACCATTGGTTCGGCGGGGCGTTGATTTTCGCCGGCCTGCTGCTGGCGACACGTCCGTCGTTGAGGTGAGCCCAATGCACGCGCTAGTCGTCATGTCCGGGGCCGACTGGGGCTGCTTTCAGTGCGGCGGCAACCCCGTACCACACACTACTCTCCAGGCTCTGCAGAGCCATGATGCCGGCATCTTCTGCGCCGCATCGTCCCCTACCAAGCGGCGAGTGGCCGGCTACCACTGGCAGCAACCCACTCTCGCCAAACGGCTGGAAACTGCCGTGGAGAACGTCTTGCTGGGCAAGTGGCGGGCGGACTTCGGCTTTGAAACTATCCGCGTCAGCGGCGACCCAGCATCGCCCTGAACACCTGCACTACCCGCCAGGACCGGCTCTGTTTAAGAGCAAGAAGTTCAGCCTCCGCTTGGTTGGCACGTTGCTTCTCGGCTGCTAACGCGTTTTCCAGCTCCCCGACCGGAAAGCTGAAATGGTGGCCGTAGCACAGCTTGAATTCATCCAGAAAGCTTGGCGGTGTTTCAAAAGCGCCGATCAGGTTCAGATGCTCTTCCGCCAGATAAAAGCTGTTGAGCCCATCAAACTGAATGAAGCGATAGGACGCCTCCGTGATGATTCGCTCCCACGTCGGGGACCTGTCGAACGGTGTTTCCACAAGAACGATCCATGGCCGCCACTTGCTGAAATCCATGCCACGCAAGACAGACTCCTCGTGGCCTTCGACATCGATCTTCAGAAAGTGAATGGTCTTTGGAGCGTGCTCTTCGCATATCGAGCGCAGCGTTCTGGATTTAATGACTTTGGTTTGTACGTCGTAGCCGGCGTCTTTGTGAGTTCTTGCCAGATCGGCATCCAGCGTCGACAGCCCGGTTCCAGGTATGTCGTAAAAGGTGAGCTCCTTTTCGCCGTCGCCCGCCGCGCAGCGCAGGTTTGTATCATTGGGCCTGTGCTCGCAGAGGGCATCGTGAAACGCCTGGGCCGGCTCAATGTTTATCCCTCGCCAGCCGCGCTCGTAAAACGCACGCGTTACTGAGTCAACTGAGGGATCGTTGGCGCCAACATCAATATAAAACCCATTTTCAAAGAACTTCAGCGCACGCCACAGCCTGATGTCTTCGAAATTTTGCGCATAAGAAATAAACGTCATTGATGCTCCGTGCGGGGTACTGGTTTTTATCTGTCTTTTATATGGGCCAACGTCGTAGCTCGCGGTAGAACTCACCAGGCATCCCAAGTGAAACATCCGGCTGCATCGTGCGCTCATCCTCACCGGAACTGGCGAGTCCGAAGCCCCGCAATCGGGGCAATAATAGGATTCGTAAGGTCTTCACTGCCTGCTAGGCCGAGCTAAGGCGAACAATACCGACACGAGGTTGCCTGAACAAATACAGTTGCCAATCCCTGCGGCACCAAGTCGCTCTCGTCAGCAATAACCAGCTTTGTCGCTTGCGGTTGTCTCAAAGAGAGCGCACTGCATGTAGGTTGGCGCTGAGCGCATCTAAGGCCAACAGCCACACGTTACTCAAAAGAGAACCCCGCCGGGGCAGGGTTCTCGATAGTCAGCTTGAATCAATCGCTACCGGCCCAGGCGGTGCCTTCTCCACCAGGACCAACATCCTTTTAGGCGCTCGGAGTTCGAGCCGCGCCGAGCCATTCACAATCGGCCCAATCACGATCTCGATCCCCTCCGCCTTCAACATCGCCATCAACACTGTTTCGCTGACTCCTTCCAGAACCCTCAGTGTCAGAACATCACCTTCCCTGCGTTCGCCAACATGAATTTGCATGTGGATTGCCTCGCATGGATGACCGGACGAGAGGACCATGGCGTGAAAAGGCGTGCTACATGGGAAGTAGAGGTTCGGAATATTCCTGTGTAGTTTTCGGATGGATCTGAAGACAACACAGCCTTTGGCACATCTGTGCGAGTCACTACATGCCGAAGTGGAGACGATGGCACTTAAGGTCAGGTTGCCAGGAAGCGGTCGGCTGTTCATGTCCTGCAGGGCTGCGTCTCGCAGTGCCTACCAGCATTGTGGTTTCCACACTCCAGGGCAGATGACCCAAATCCTGCGGCACACCCTTGCCAGCCACTACATGATGGGGCGCATTCTCAGTCCGCAGAGGATTCCTCGGACACGCGTCGATCAACATGACCATGCGCTATGCGCACCTGTCGCCGGATCACCTGGAGTCGGCCTTGCGTCTGTCTCCGCTGGCTCAAAGTGGTCACACCCCAGTATGATTTCAGTGATTGCAATGATTTCACTGGAGGTTCCTATGGCCAGCATCACGATTCGCAACCTGGACGACGACCTGAAAGCTCGGCTTCGTGTCGTGGCGGCCAGTCATGGCCGATCGATGGAGGAAGAGGTGAGGGTGATCCTTTCCGAAGCTCTAGCGAAGCAGAACAAGCCCAGCGGAATGGGTACCCGGATACACGCACGTTTTGCCCCCATGGGCGGCGTGGACCTGGAGTTGCCTCCCCGCAATACAAAGGCACGTGCAGCGGACTTTGATGAATGATCCTGCTAGATACCAATGTGCTGTCTGAGCTGATGCGGGCGAAGCCTGATCCGAAGGTCATCGCCTGGGTGGATGCTCAGCCGGGTCGCGATTTGGTTATCTGCTCCATCACCGTCGCCGAGATCTTCTATGGCATCGCCAGGATGCCGGACGGCAAGCGCAAGGACGCGCTTTATGCATTTGCTACCGACATGTTCGACGAGGAGTTCGCCGGCAACATCCTGCCCTTCGATGCGGACGCTGCTATGCACTATGCCGACCTAGTTGCGGCTACTGAGGGTAGGGGGAAGATCGCTGATATGGCAGATGGTCAGATCGCCGCGATTGCCCGGCTTCACGGCGCCAAGATCGCTACTAGGAATGTCCGCCACTTTGAGGCGTTTGGTGTTCCGTTGCTCAATCCGTGGGGCGAGTAGCGAAGCGCTCGGGATGCAGGTGGCTCGCTGTATCCTCGCGGCTATCCCAAGATCGGCACCAGTAGGCCAATCGGTTCGCCTACCACACGGAAGTTCTGTAGACCACTACAGTCTGTGCTTAGCCTTTCTCCTCTAGCGCAGCTAGGAACGTCACTACGTGTCCCTGGAGGCAAATGAACTGCCAACCCAGGCTGCGCAGCGATTTGCTAGTCGGCGTCCATGAGCGATAGACTTGTACAGTAAATTGCACATGAGGTGCCGCTATGCGCGTAGTCAATTTCTCTGATGCCCGCAACAATCTGAAGAAGGTCATCGATGATGTCGTCGACGACTCGGACTTCACCGTTATTTCACGTCGCGATGCGCCGGATGCGGTACTGCTTTCGCTCGACAGCTTTAACAGCCTGATGGAAACCGTTCATCTGCTGAAGTCCCCGGCCAACGCCGCTCACCTGGCGCGATCGCTGGCTCAAATGGAGTCCGGCCAAACGCTAGTGCGGCAGTTAGTGGAGGGCGATGAGCAACGTCCCCGCAAGGTCGCAAAGAGTTCGCCTGCCAAACCTGCAACTACAAAAGCGCGGGCTGCTGCCGCTGCGAAACCAGGTAAGGCGGATCGCTGATGACGAGTCGCCTCGTTTGGTCCCTTGAGGCATGGGCCGACTATGAGTACTGGCAAGGCCAGGACAAGAAGACGCTGAAGCGTATCAACCTGCTCATCAAGGATTGCTGTCGAAGTCCATTCGAAGGGATCGGCAAACCTGAACCCTTGAAAGAGAATTTGTCGGGGTGGTGGTCAAGGCGAATCGACGACACTAACCGTCTGGTCTATCGACAGGCGGGAGACGCGTTGGAGATTCTTTCGTGCCGCTATCACTACTGACCGGTAGAGATGCGCGGAGAGGGGGGGAGTCGGCTTGTAGTCTGCCGCCCAAAACAAAAAAGGGCTAGCTTGCGCTAACCCTTTGATTTGTATGGTGGCTACACCGGGACTTGAACCTGGGACATCAGCATTATGAATGCTGCGCTCTAACCGACTGAGCTATGTAGCCGAGTGGCGCGCATTTTCCGTATCTGTTGGGGGGCTGTCAACCCCTTCGCTTAGATAATTTTGTGATCTTTCAATTGTTTAGGTGGTGAGAACGTTTTCAGGGAAGCGCGGTGGCCGGGGAGGGTTTTCAGCGGATCGAAGCAGTTGCCCGTGATGCGTATCGCTTCGCTCAACACCATCCTACAGAAGCAAAAAGCCCCGGAGGTCCGGGGGCTTTTTCGTGGATCAGACTGAATCGCCCCGGGTTTCGTGGAGGCCGTTTCGTTTAAGTCAGGCCGCCATAGCCTGACCCGTTTGTTGCCGGTAGGAGGTTGCCTCAGCCTCCGCAGGGGGGGATATACCCGATTGAGCTCAGCAGACGCTCATTGTTGTACCAGTGCACCCAGCGCAGAGTGGCCATCTCCACGGCCCCGCGAATCTTCCATGATTGACGGTGAATCAGCTCAGCCTTGTACAGCCCGTTGATGGTCTCGGCGAATGCGTTGTCGTAGCTATCGCCCTTGCTGCCAACCGAGGGTTCGATACCGGCCTCCGCCAGTCGCTCGGTCTAGCGGATCGAGACGTACTGGCTGTCACGGTCGCTGTGGTGGATCAGGCCACCCGTGCGATGCGCTTGACGGGCGTACAGGGCCTGCTCCAGAGCATCCAGCACAAAGTCAGTCTTCATGCTGTTACTGACTCGCCAACCGACGATGCGCCGCGCAAAGACGTCGATCACGAAGGCCACGTACAGCCAGCCCTGCCAGGTCGACACATAGGTGAAGTCGGATACCCACAACTGGCTAGGGCGGTCGGCATGGAACTGTCGATGCACGCGATCCAGCGGGCAGGCAGCCTGATCAGCCGGCACGGTGGTGCGCAGCGACTGGCCTCCACGAAACCCGGGGCGACTCATGTTTACTGGACAAAACAATGTAACGGAACTGGAATATTTCAACAGAGGCGGGAAGTCATTTTCCGGGGGATTAGGAAAGCCGGGTGATTCATTGGTTATTCAGCGGTCAGGCGTTTTAGTCAGTTCCATGATGATCAACTTTCAAACAAGTTCATAAGACTGCAGGTGCAGTTTTATATTTTCTATATCGTTATTCATGACGACGTCAATGATGGACAGTCCGGCAATAAATTCTCTGGTGCCGGCCTGCTTATAGATTTTTAGTCTTGGCCTTACAAAGGACAGGTTCACGCCTTTGTTCGCGAAGTGGTCTTTCGAATAGAGTTGAGTGCCTCCGATGGAGTTTATGTAGCTATTCGAGTCAAGAAGCTTTGTGATTTCAATGAGTCTATCGGGTCTGGCCATGCCCCTTGTATTCGCAAAACAAGCCGAAGAGCGAACGAATTTCTTGTTTTCCCCGATCATCTCATAAAGCTTCTCAATCGATGTTATTGCCACGTCGGAAATTGTTTCGTTTTTGGCGCTGAGGACATCGTAAACATACTTGTAGCCGACTTCGTAGAATGGGGATTTTCTATAGGTTCGCTGTATCTGTTTGAGGAATTTATGCTTAAAGTCTTCAAAGGAATGCATTTGTGTATTACAGATTAATTTGTTTTGACTGCCTTTCGACAGTGGGATGGTAAAGTTGTGCGGGCGCCCATTTATCAGGATTTTATTGCGATTGATCCAGCCGCGCTTTTTATAGTTAACGTCATCGTAAAACACAAACACGTCGCTCCCCTCGATCAGGCAGAAATACCCAATATATGGGAAGGCATACGGCTGCATTATTGAAATCGTTTTGGACATGATTGCGCGCCATCATGCGTAGTTCGATTCTTTGGCGATTCTAGCAGTGCAAAAATTAACCATTTTCTGCGTCGCCCCAGAAAGTTATTCGAAATATTTCGTTCTGCCGGCGTTAAGTGCGGCAGTTGGCTTCAAGGCTCGTTGGGTGGGCCGGACAGCGCGCTCTCTTAGCCCGCAGTTGATACGCGCGGCGCGCCCTCACAGTGGGTAAATTCATTTACAAAACAATCCCGGAGGGTCAGTGAGTTGATTCGTGGTTCCCGCTAGTCGTTATTTTGACGGGTCTCGTCGGCCTGCCTGTGCTCCGCCCCTGCGCGGCATTGAGGCGTAAGGAAATGCGGCGGCCCCATGCTGACGCGCTTTTCGAGCGTCATCACGCCAAGTAGGCGCTGATTTGAAGGCCGATTTGCAGCCGCCAGGGTCGATAGCAACGAGCCATGATGTGCCCTATGTTCGTAGCGTCGGGAGGCGCGGCGCACCATCTCACTGGCCGCGACACGAGCAGGGGAGTTTCCGCAAATGAGCTCCAGTCAGGAAAATGCAAACAGGGCCTGGTACGTAGTCCAGAGCAAGGTGCGCCAGGAAGAGCGCGCTGAGGAAAACCTGCTGCGTCAGGGTTATGTCTGCTATCACCCCAAACTCCGGCGCGATCGGCTGGCTAAAGGTCGCCGGGAAATCGTGGAAGAGTCGCTTTTCCCGGGGTACCTGTTTGTCCACCTCAGTCTGCTGGACAACTGGGGACCTTTGCGTTCAACGCGAGGTGTCAGCCGTATCGTGAGCTTTGGCAATCAGCCGGCGGTTCTCAGTGACGGTCTGATCGAACAACTTCAGCAGCGCGAACATGCACCTTGCGAAGAAGAACTGCTTTCGGTTGGTGAACGGGTTCGTATCAACGAAGGGCCCTTTACCGACCTCGAGGCCATTTTCATGGCAATGGATGGCGAGGAGCGGGTGGTTCTTCTACTCAATTTCTTGCAGCGCCAACAGAAAGTTCTCATGCCGTTGGCTGGCATCAGAAAGCTCTGAAGAGGGCGTCGCTTTCCAGGCTAGGCGCGATGCTTCGACCTGCCTGTGCGCGCAACGACCGTGATCAGTGGACATGAAGGACCAAAAGGATTCCGACTGGCGGCTTTGCGGGCGATATGGGTGTCCGTCCGCACGGATGCCCCCTAACTATCCTTCCACTTGCCGCGGTGCGCCGCGCGTTGTTCGGCGCGCGAGGCGCCGAGCATTGCTTCTGAAACATTTGGATCCGGTTCCTTCGCTATCAGATACAGGCCTGAACGTCTGGGGCGGTAGCGTGCCTGGATCGCAACCTCATTGAGTGGGCGTTCGGCAGGTTGCAGGAGAGCAGCAGGGCGGGACTTGCTACGACCAGCTGGCAACAAGTCTTGCCGCCTTGGTCATGCCGGTCGGCGCGCTGCGCTGCTTACGGAAGTACTGCTCGTACAGAGCCCGGACAGACACGAGATAAAACAGATGCAGAGTAAACTAACGCTCAATGACACCAGAATATTCATTCTGATTCTGGTGCTCTCGTGTCTATCAGGGTTGGATTATATGGTAGATGGGGCGAGGTATATAAAATATCTGGCTCTGCCAGTTACGCTATTGATTATGGCAGTCAGGTTGTTCAAGTTTCAAAAGGAAACTACAAGGGCGGACCTACCTTTTCTTGCGCTGCTGGCTTGGCCGGCTATATCAATAATGTGGGGGAATCTCGAGCTGGGAGCGAAAGACGTATTTTTCATCGCTTCCTACATAGTCCCTCTGGCTCTATTCCAGAGAAGAGGAATATCCATAGAGAGTGTTTTTTATATTTATGTGGCGGTATTTTTTGTTTCTGCGCTATCAAGGGATTTCGGCCAGTTATCCATTTCAGATTCAACGTCATTCCTCGAGGGTTCTGAGTCCTTTGTGTTCGGTGCATTTGCCTTGGCATTTGCCCTGAACAAAAAACGTGCGCTGACCATAATTGCCTTGTTGCTCTTGATAATAACCCTAAAGCGAATCGCCCTGCTTGGCTTCCTGGTATGTATCCTGCTGTGGGTGATGCCAGGCAACTTCAAGAACATCCTGATAAGTAGGGCTGCCGTCCTTTCCTTGAATGCTTTGGTAGTGGCTTCAATAGTAATATTCACCAGCGGCGCATTGGATGACGTGATTCTTGATCTTACTGGGAAAACCCCATCCGGATTTACCCTGGGAAGAAATGAATTATATGCCGGCGTCGTCCAGGATATTATCTTGCACCCATACGGATTGATTTTCGGGAACGGTGCTGGTACTGCCTACGAAAGGGCGCTCTCGATGTATAACGGCGAGTTGCTGAATCCGAACTTGCACTGCGATACGCTGAAAATATTCTATGAGTATGGGGTTATATTTTTTATCTACTTTTTTTACTCCCTGGGAGGTGCGGGCGACGACAAATCCAGAATCATGGCGATCTATATTAGTGTGTTGTTTGCTACAGACAACGTAATAATATACTCAAACACTATGTTCATAGTTTTATACATATCGTATCGCTTGGTTAATCCCCAGGTTAAACAAGGTGTGCCAAAGCCCTACCGCAATGAGGTTCCTGGCCTCAGAAGGCATTCCCGTTCATTTGAACTTGGGAAGCCACGTCCTTAGGGCGTGGTCATGAGTCATCGGCTCTGCCAGTGACGATAGAAATGGTCCAATTAGCAGGATGAAGTCGGAGTTCGGCGGTGAGCCAGGCGCAGGGGGCATACGCCAAGCGCGAAGGTTGGTGCTGCCCTGGAAGGGGGCGGAGTCCACCAACGGATTCAAATAATGACGCTCGCACTGGCCTCCACCGCACCGGGCTGGCTCCGTCGCTACAGGCAAACGCCTTGAGCCGGGCGGCATTTTGACGCCGAGTTTCGGGTAGGCGCTCTCGGTGGCCTCTAGTGTGAAGTCGAACGCTGTGGCTTTGACTGCGGGTCACACGCTTGCCGTCGCGGTGCCAAGCCCTTGATATGACGCTTGATCCAGGCATTACGCGCAATGCATTGGCATGCTCCAGGGGGCCGCGAGCGCGGTGCTGGGCAGGCCATGGAGCAATAGCCTTAAAGGCAGAGTGGAATCCGATTAGCGGCCTTTAAGGTGATACAGGCAGCAGTCCGCCCGATCGCCCTCCAACTATCCTTCCAATCGTCACGGTGCGCCTGGCTTCGTTCCGAGCGCGTACCGTCAGGCATTGCTATTGAGAAATTTCTATTCAGCACCACCGTTGTCAGATGAAGGCCGAAAATCTGGGGCGGTAGCGTGTCCGTAGACTCAGGTTGATAAGCATGGCTCGCGGCAGGTCGCAAGGGACCGCGAGAAAAGCGGAGTGGTCGCACCCGATAGCCGCCCGAGACTCGAAGCAGGAGAGGGCAGGATTCCA
Organism: Pseudomonas sp. OTU5201; assembly: GCF_038440135.1. Taxonomy (NCBI): domain Bacteria; kingdom Pseudomonadati; phylum Pseudomonadota; class Gammaproteobacteria; order Pseudomonadales; family Pseudomonadaceae; genus Pseudomonas; species Pseudomonas sp. OTU5201. The sequence goes on from NZ_JASATC010000020.1 coordinate 28,223, forward strand.
TGCGGTATACAACGAGGATGTTCGATATGCGTAAAGCCCTTTCCGGTCTTTCCCTGACTGCTGCGCTGGTCTCTGGCCAGGGCTTCGCTGACCCTATCACCCTGGACGCCCTGCAGTCTGCAGGCGTCGCCTTGACCGAGGCTCAGGCCACGAGCGTGGCTGTTGCAGAAGGAGATGCCCTGGTCGAAGCCATCGCCAGTATCGTTGCCGCCAAGCCTGATGCCGCCGCAACCATAGTCGGTGCTGCCGTGTTCGCTGCTCCGGTCCAGGCCGTTGCCATCGTTGCCGCCGCCGTGACCGCCGCTCCGGACCAGGCGGCTGCCATCGTTGCGGCAGCCGTGTCCGCTGTGCCGAACCGAGCCGCTGATATCGTTGCCGCAGCCGTCGCTGCCGCCCCGGACCGCGCTGCCGCCATCGTTGCGGCTGCCATAGCCGCAGCTCCGGACCAGGCAATTGCCATCACCGCAGCAGCGACAAGTGCTGCGCCGGATCAAGCCGATGCGATCAGCAATGCAGCTCAGGATGCCGTCGCCGATAACGCGATCATGTCTACCTCGAATGCCGTGTCGGGGTCCAGTCCTCGCAGCTCGGGCAGCTCGGGTGGCTCGGCTGGCTCGGGGGGCGAGGGCAACGCCGCTGCCAGTAGCAGCGCTCCGAGCGATAGCGGTGGAGGTGGCTCTGCCAGCCCGAACTGAGACAGGGTGCTTATGCTGAAAAAACGCCAGCTGCTACTTTATGCTTCGGCAACGTTTTGCGATTTCCGCCAGCAAAACAACAGGAAAGGATTACTGGGGTCTTTATGCGCATGAAGTTGAAAGCAAGCTCCCTGGCTGCCGCCGTATCAGCTGTCCTATGTGCAGATGCCTGGGCGGTCGACCCGCAATACATCAAGCTTTCCGAAAGCCTGACCTTCACTCCGGAGCTGAAGGTGGGTGAGCGGTACGACGATAACTTCCGGGCTGTCGAGGAGAATGAGGAGTCCTCCTGGATCACTGAAATCACACCGACGTTCGTGCTGGGTGCCGAAGGCCGCAAGAGCGCTTATGCGCTGACATACTCGGCCAACACTGACATTTTTCATTCGAGCCACAAAGACGACAACACGGACCACCACCTGACCGCCGATGGTGCGCTCAAGTTCGATGCGCGCAATCTGTTGAAGTTGAAGGCTGGCTACCATCAGGTCGAGGACACCGCTGCTGATGACCAGAACCTCACGGATGGCCAGCGTGTGGAGAACGACAAGTACACCGTCGCTAATGTCGGTGGTGTGTATACCTACGGCGCCCAGAGCGCCCGCGCTCAGATCGATCTCAGTGCCGACTACGAGGAGTTGCGCTACCAGAACAGCGACCAAGTCAACGCCGAGAACGAGCGCGACACGACCGCACTGAGGACCACGTTCTACTACCGTGTGGCGCCCAAGACCCGTGCCCTTGTCGAGGCCCGCCATACCAACTTCGATTACGTCAGCAATGACCGTCTCAATAGCGACAACATCGCTCTGCTCGGCGGCCTGACCTGGGATGCGACCGCCAGGACCAGCGGTACCGTCAAGATCGGTGGTGAGAAGAAGCGCTTCGACGACTCCAGTGTCGACGACGCCAGCGGTTCGATGTGGGAGGTGGGGGTCGAATGGAAGCCGCGCACCTACTCCACGTTCAACCTGACGACTCGTCGCGGGATCGACGAAGGTGACGATGGTGCTTCCTCCATCGAGACCCAGAGCACGACTTTGAGCTGGGGACACAAGTGGCTCGAGCGATTGCGCTCCGATGTCAGCTACTCGTACGCCGACAATGAGTACCAGGACATCGATCGCGACGACAAGATCAAGACCGTCAACCTGGGCCTGACCTATGAAATGCGGCGCTGGCTGGATGTGGGCGTCGGTTACACATACGCCGAAGACGATTCCAGTGCCATCGGCGAAAGCTACGAACGCAACATCTACTCGATCAGCGTCACCGCCAGCCTCTGACTTTGCGTCCGCAAGGAGCATAGGGGGGTATCGGCCCCCTTTCATCTCTTCGGTCTCTTCAGGAGCAAGCCTATGATCATTCGAATGCTTTCCAGACTGATCCTCGGCCTGCTACTGATCAACGTCGGTGTCGCACAGGCGGAAGGTAACTCCCAGTACAAGCTCGCATCTGGCGATGTCATCCGCATCAATGTGTTCGGCGAAAAGGATCTCACCTTCGAAAAACTCCGCCTGACCGATGCGGGTACCTTCTCCTACCCCTTCATTGGTGAGGTCCAGGCCAAAGGCAAAACCGCTGCCGAGATCGAGCAGATCATCATCGGCAAGCTCAAGGGCGACTACCTGGTCGATCCGCGTGTATCGGTCAGCGTCCTGCAATACCGTGAATTCTTCATCAGTGGCGAAGTGAAAGTCCCTGGCGGCTACCCCTTCCAGCCAGGGCTGACCCTGCGGCGTGCCGTCGCGCTCGCCGGCGGTCTCACCGAACGTGCCTCGGACAAGCGCATCACCATCATCCGTGACAGTGATGCCAGCCGCACTCCCGAGTCGGCCACGCTCGACACGCTGGTCATGCCTGGTGACACCATCACGATCGATCAGGGGTTCTTCTAAGAAGCGAGCCATCGTCCCGGCAAACCAGGGAGCGGGGCCGCATCACGCGGCTAGCCCCTTGGCGCCTGAGCGCCCTTAACTTTTTCAGGGTGTCCGACTCAATGGATAGTCATACGCATATTATCGAGCGCAGTCTGCTCGCCCAGCGTCAGGAAGAGGTCGGCAATGAGATCGATCTGCTCAAGATCTGGCGCACCGTCTGGCATCGAAAGTGGAGCATTCTGACCCTGGTGGTGGTGGTCGCCATGGTCGCAATTCTTGTTGCGTTCTCCATCACACCCATCTACCGCGCGGCCGCCACCCTGATAATCGAAGAAAAGGCTGCCAAGGTCGTTTCCATCGAGAAGGTCTACGGCCTCGAGGGAGCGGGTAGCGAATACCTGAACACCCAGTTCGAACTGCTCAAGTCGCGTGCCCTGGCCGAGCGTGTGGTGCGTCAGCTGAACCTGACCACCCACCCCGAATTCGATCCGCGGCAGCAGCCCGCACCGCTGATCGACATTCGTGGCTTGCTCACTCATCTGGACTTCAACAAGGTCGTGCCCGTGACCCTGCCCGGCGACCTGGGAGAAGAGGGCGACCCCACTGAAGCGCATATCTTCAGTCTGGTGACCAAGGCTTTCATGGAGCGCGTCAGCGTCGAGCCGCAGGGCAAGAGCCAGTTGGTCAAGGTACAGGTGGACATGGCGGATCCGCGCATGGCGGCCCTGGCCGCCAATGCCATGGCCAAGGGTTTTATCGAAGGCCAGCTGGAGGCGACTATGGAAATGTCCATGACCGCTACCACCTGGATGAACAGTCGCCTGGGCGAATTGCGTACCAAGCTGAAGGACACGGAAGACCGCCTGCAGGCCTTCCGCGAAGCGGAGAATCTGGTAGACGTGAAGGGCGTGGCCACCATCAGCGCTGCCGAACTGACCCTCACCGGTGACCGCATGATTGATGCGCGTCGCCAGCGTGCCGAAGCCGAAAGCCAGTACCGCCAGGTGCAGGCCATGCGCAGCAGTGGTTGGGAGCGCATGGCGAGTGTCCCGGCTGTCCTGGGCCACCCATTGATTCAGCAGTTCAAGGCCGACGAGGCCAAGGCCAGGGCCAAGGTCGAAGAACTGTCGCGCCGCTACGGTGCACGCCACCCGTCGATGGAGGCCGCTCGCTCCGAGCTGAGCGCCGCCTCCGCCAGCCTGCGCGGCCAGGTCGAACAGGTGGTGGCCGGGATTGAGCGCAACTACCAACTCGCCGTCGCCAACGAGGGCTCCCTCCAGGCTTCGTTCAACAGCAACAGAACGCAGATCCAGAACATTTCACGCAAGGAATTCAAGTTGCGTGAGCTGCAGCGCGAGGTTGATGCCAACCGCACGCTTTACGACACCTTCCTGACCCGCCTGAAGGAAACGGCCGCCACGTCCGACCTGCAAAACGCCAATGCCCGTGTTGTGGATCAGGCTGCAGTGCCCACCTCCCCGGTCAAGCCGGAGAAAAAGCTGATTGTCGGAATCGCAACCGCGTTTGCCTTGTTCGTGGGTGTTGCGCTGACCCTGTTGCTGGACACCCTGAACAACACCGTCAAGAGCACGGAACAACTGGAGTTCCACCTGAACATTCCAGTGCTGGGTATCCTGCCGCTGATGAAGAGCAAGGAACGCGGCCTGCTCGCCCGCATGTTTTCCGCGGACACGGAAAAGAGCTTCTCCGAGGCGATCCGGACCATTCGCACGGGTGTGGTGCTCTCCGGAGTCGACTATCCGCATAAGGTCATGGTTGTCACCTCGTCAATTCCCGGCGAGGGCAAGAGCACCGTTTCGTCCAACCTCGCCTTCGCCCTGGGACAGGTGGAAAGGGTGCTGCTGATCGATGCCGACTTGCGTCGCCCGAGCCTGGCCAGGAGTTTCGAGTTCCCGGTGGGTACCCCGGGCCTGGCCAACCTGATTGCCGGCACCGCCTCGCTGGGCGACTGCATCAAGCAGGTGGACTGTATCGACATGATTGGCGCCGGCGCGGTTCCGCCCAACCCCCTGGAACTGCTCTCTTCGCCGCGCTTCGCCAAGACCTTCGAAGTGCTCAAGGGCAAGTACGATCGCATCATCATCGACTCGCCACCGATCCAGGCGGTCAGCGATGCAGTGCTATTGGCCACCTTCGCCAACTCAGTGATCTACGTGGTCAAGTCCGCCTCCACCGCTATTCCGTCGGTGGAAAAGGGGATTGGCCAACTGCTTCAAAACAATGTCCAGGTGAACGGCATTGTCCTCAACCAGGTGGATATCAGAAAAGCCAAGCGATACGGCTACATCTACGGCGGTTATTACGACTACTACGGTTACAGCACGATCAAGCAGGTGTGAACACAGCGAACGGGTGGCACCTGCGAACGCTCGGGTTGAGCGAGTTGTGGACTTCACCTGAGTGCTTTAGGGGCAAGCTTGCTCGCGAAGGGATGAGCTCGGAGCCTTTTCGCGAGCAAGAACCACGCACCCTCTGCTCCAAGCGGATCGGCAGTTCAATGCATGACCTGATCGGCGCATAGCCAGCAAGGCTCTGATTCGCGTTGAGTGCATTGCCGACCGACGTGCCCAAACCCAGGAATTTCCAGCAGGAGCTTAAGCTCCCAGGTATTGCTTTGCCCGCGTGAAACCCATCGAGGGTCCACGTTTCCGGCCAATCAGGACGGCCTTCTGCGATTTCGAAGAAAGGTTTCGACAGCCGCCATGATTGACCTGCACAACCATTTGCTCCCTGGCATAGATGACGGGTCTCCCGACCTAGAGGCTTCGCTTGCACTGGCGCGCGTGGCCGTGCAGGACGGTATCACTCACCTGGTCTGCACGCCGCATATCCACCCAGGCCGTTACGACAACACGCCTGTCAGCATCCAGCGTGCGCGGGATTTTTTCGCGGCGGCGCTGAAGGAGCAGGGCATTCCTCTGCGGGTGGCTGCCGCCGCGGAAGTGCGCTTCGGCATGGAACTGATGGTCGGTGTGAGTCAGGGAACCATTCCTTTCCTGGGCCAATGGCAGGGTCAGAAGGTCCTGCTTCTCGAGTTCCCCCATGGCGAAATACCTTTCTGCGCCGAGCGTCTGATCAGTTGGCTGCTGGAACGCAAGATCGTGCCGATGATCGCCCACCCCGAGCGCAACAAGGACATCATGCGCACGCCGTCCAGGCTCAAGCCCTTGCTTGAGTTGGGCTGCCTGCTGCAAGTCACGGCTGCCTCCGTGGCCGGTCGCTTCGGTCCAGCGGCCGAGGCCATCGCTCACGCCCTGCTGGAGCAGGGCGTGGTCACCATACTCGCCAGCGATGGCCACAACCTTCAGCATCGCCCGCCCTTGCTCAGTGAGGGCGTGCAGCATGCCGCACGCATCGTTGGCGACGACAAAGCCGAGTCTCTGGTCCTGCATACGCCTTGGGAAATTGCGCAGAGCCATTTCGCATGAACGCCAGCCAATCGCTCGACCGGCCAGGCAGCCGGAAGCCTCAGCGCTCGCATGCGGATTCACGAAGTGAGAGCGAGATCATGCGCCACTTGCCGCCCCTGGTGCTGGTGTTGTCCTTCGTATTTCTGGTCGCGGGCGCTCACATGCTGCTGGCCGGCATTGCCAGCTTCCAGGCCGAAGCCTTCACCAACTCGTGGGACAAGCGAGGTCAAGAGCCCAGCGCGGGCGCTTGGGAAGTTGCCCACAACGCGGCACAGCGCGCCATCAGACTCTACCCGGTCGCCGATGGCGACCGGTTGGACCGCCTCGGGCGAATCCACAGCTGGAAGCAATTCCGTCAGCCCTATGCTGACCCTTCTGCTCAGCGCTCTCGTCGTGCAGCCCTCGACGCCTACCGCGCCGCAACAATCGCGCGGCCGACCTGGCCTTACACCTGGGCACGCCTGGCTCACAGCAAGCTGTACCTGCAGGAATTCGATGACGAGTTCGAGCAGGCCATGGTCCAGGCATTCCAACTCGGCCCATGGCGAATCGGGGTGAACCGCGAACTGGCTGAAATCGGGCTAAGCGCCTGGCCGCATCTGAACCAGGCCCAGCGTCAGGCAACCCTGGAATCCGCCAGGCGCAGCCTGGTCTTCGGCAATGCAGAGGCTCTGTATCTGCTCGAAATCGCCCAGCGAGCCGGCAGGATCCGGGAGCTGTGCGACAGCCTGAGTCATGAGATCAGGCACACGCGAAAGCTCGCGCAGTGTCTGTGAGCGCAGTAGGAGCGAGCGCTGCTCGCGAGGTGGCCCCGTTCGCGAGCAGAGCTCGCTCCTACGAGGTGGTACCACAGGAGACAGGCGCAAGGAGGCCATGATCCACGCTTTGCCATTTGCAGGTATCCGTCGTGTCACAGCCCGAAGCAACTGCACCAGCCAGCAATGGAGCATCTACCAGGGGCGCTCCCGAAGTTCAATCGGGCCGTCGCTTGACCTTCATGAGTGGTCGCCTGAACTTCCTCGGCCGCGGCCTGACGTTCTGGGGCCAATGGCTGGTGGCCGTCAGTTCGATGATCACGCTGCTCTGCGTGCTGGCGCTGATAGAGACCGGCGAGATCGGGCTGCACTATCGCATGCTGGCGCTGTTCGCCCTGTTCGGTTCAGTGCCCGTCTACTCCTTGATGCGGGTCTACCACAAGAAGCATGGGTACCTGGTTGGCCTTTGCCGTTTGCTCGGCGGCTGGCTGATTCTGCTGGGCGGCCTCACGGTGGCTGTGGTCGTGACCAAGACCGATGAACACTTCTCCCATCAAGTGGCCCTCGCCTGGGGGATGATCGGCTTTGCCCTGCAAGCAGGCACCTACGTGCCGCTGCATACCTTCGCCAGGCGGTACGACCGCAAGCACCAGGCCGCGCGCACCTCGCTGATCATCGGCACCGGCGAGCTGGCCTGGAACCTGGCGGACAAGCTCGTGGAGTGCAAGTACGGACCTGTGGTCGGTCTCGTTGCTGTGGGTGAGGAGCAACTCCTGAGCTGCGGCCGATACCCGGTAATCGGCAACCTTTCAAACTTGCGTGATCTGATCGTGACCCATCACATCAGTCGCCTGTACATCGCTCTGCCGCTGACCGCAGCGGACAAGATCGAAGAGCTCTACTTCGAGCTGCTCGACGCCAATATCGACGTGGTCTGGCTGCCTGACCTCCACAGCATCATGCCGCTCAACCACTCGGTCGGCGACATCGAAGGCATGCCGGCCATTCACCTGAACAAATGCCCGCTCTCGGCCTATCCCAGTGCAGCCCTGAGCAAGGCACTGATGGACCGCACGGTGGCCCTGCTGGCACTGATCGCCCTCAGCCCGTTGCTGCTCGCCACGGCCTTTGCCGTGAAATGTTCATCACCCGGCCCGGTGCTGTTCAAGCAGGATCGCCATGGCTGGAACGGCACCATCATCAAGGTATGGAAGTTCCGCTCCATGCGGCTTCACGACGACCCCCAGGTCACCCAGGCCCGTCGTGACGACCCTCGGATCACCCGCGTCGGCCGCGTTATCCGCCGCACCTCCATCGACGAGCTGCCGCAGCTGTTCAACGTATTGCTGGGGCAGATGTCCCTGGTCGGCCCGCGTCCACATGCTGTGGCCCATAACGACTACTACACCGGCAGGATCGCCGCCTATATGGCCCGCCACCGGATCAAGCCCGGCATCACCGGCCTGGCACAGATCAAGGGCTGCCGGGGCGAAACCGAAACCATCGACAAGATGCAGAAACGCGTGGAGCTGGACCTCGCCTATATCAACAACTGGTCGCTGTGGTTGGACATCAAGATCCTGTTCCAGACGCCTTTCGCGCTGTTTGCCAAAAACATCTATTAGACGCGCCTCCCCCTGCCGTCACCAGACAACCGCTTTTACAGGCGCGGGCTTGCTCGCGATCCAATGTGAGCGGGCCAAAGGCTCGCCGAAGTCCCGATAAAGCAAACTTGAAGGACCACAGCATGAAAACCCTCTGCGTCTTCGGCACCCGCCCCGAGGCCATCAAGATGGCCCCCCTCGTTCTTGCCCTGGCCGCAGACGAGCGCTTCGAGATCAAGGTTTGCGTCACCGGTCAGCACCGCGAAATGCTTGACCAGGTACTCGACCTGTTTGGTATCAGGCCCGACTTCGACCTGAATATCATGAAGCCCGGCCAGGACCTCACCGACGTCACCAGCAACATCCTGCAAGGGATGAAAAGCGTATTCGGCGAGTTCAAGCCAGACGTGGTACTCGTACACGGAGATACCACTACAACCTTCGTTGCCAGTCTCGCGGCCTATTACCAGCAGATCCCGGTGGCGCACGTGGAGGCTGGGCTGCGCACCGGCAACCTCCTTTCACCCTGGCCCGAAGAGGGCAACCGCAAGCTCACTGCCGTACTTGCCGATAGGCACTTCGCACCAACAGAGGCCTCGCAGGCCAACCTGATTGCGGAAGGAATCGGCAGGGAAAAGATCTTCGTTACCGGCAATACCGTGATCGACGCCTTGCTCGATGTTGTAGCGCGCCTCGATAAGGACCAGGAGCGGCGTGAAAGAGCTGCCGCAGTGAGTCCATTTCTTGACTCCCACCGTAAGCTGATCCTCGTCACGGGCCACCGGCGGGAAAGTTTCGGCGAAGGTTTCGAGCGCATCTGCCAGGCACTGATGGAAATCGCGCAACTGCATCCGGATGTGGATATCGTCTACCCGGTGCACCTCAATCCCAATGTGCTTGAGCCGGTCCATCGGCTGCTCTCTGGTATCGACAATATCCACCTCATCGCACCGCTGGACTATCTGCCCTTCGTCTACCTGATGAGCCGTGCGCATATCATTCTCACCGACTCCGGCGGTATCCAGGAAGAGGCTCCCTCTCTTGGCAAACCGGTCCTGGTGATGCGGGATACCACGGAGCGGCCGGAGGCAGTACACGCTGGTACGGTCAAACTGGTGGGTACTGAAACCGCCAGCATCGTTCGTGAACTGAACTGCCTGCTGCTCGATCACGACGCCTACAAAGCCATGAGCCATGCCCACAATCCATATGGGGATGGCAAGGCCTGCCAGCGCATCCGTGAAGCCCTGTACGACGTCCCCTGCGTTCGCAATGGCCGCTCCGGCGGGAGCGAGCCTGCTCACGAAAAGCAGGCGCAAGCCGTCAATCATTCATCTAGACCTGTCAATGGACGTGACATGTCATTCCAGACCATCTCCGTCATCGGCCTGGGTTACATCGGGCTGCCCACCGCAGCGGTGTTCGCCTCACGCAAGAGGCACGTGATCGGGGTCGACCTCAACCGGATAGCCGTGGACACCATCAATCGAGGCGAAATCAACATCATCGAGCCCGACCTGGAGATGGTGGTGCATGCGGTAGTCACCGAAGGTTTCCTGCGTGCCACGACAATCCCCGAGCCTGCCGATGCTTTCCTGATTGCGGTACCGACGCCCTTCAAGGGCGATCATGAGCCCGACCTCAGCTATATCGAAGCCGCCAGCAAATCCATTGCCCCGGTACTGAAGAAAGGTGATCTGGTTGTCCTCGAGTCCACTTCCCCGGTTGGCGCTACCGAGCAGATGGCGGCCTGGCTGGCCGAAGCCCGTCCTGATCTGACCTTCCCGCAAACCCATGGCGAAGACTCCGATATCCGCGTGGCCTACTGTCCAGAACGCGTACTGCCGGGCCACGTGCTGCGTGAGCTGGTTCAGAACGACCGCGTCATCGGTGGGATGACTGCTAAATGTTCAGCTGCCGCAGCCAGCCTGTATGAGCTCTTCGTCGAGGGCGAGTGCGTCATTACCGACTTCCGTACAGCTGAAATGTGCAAGCTTACCGAGAACAGCTTCCGTGACCTCAACATCGCCTTCGCCAACGAGTTGTCGATGATCTGCGACAGGCTCGATATCAATGTATGGGAGCTGATCCGTCTGGCTAACCGCCATCCGCGCGTCAACATCCTGCAGCCGGGCCCTGGCGTGGGAGGGCACTGCATTGCCGTCGATCCCTGGTTCATCGTCAGCAAGACACCCGAAGAGGCACGGCTGATCCGCACCGCTCGCGAAGTGAACGACAGCAAGCCGCAGTGGGTGGTCGATAAGGTCAGGATGGCCGTTGCCGAGTTTCTGCAAGCCAACCCGGAGAAATCGGCAAGGGACGTGACCATCGCCTGCTTGGGCCTTGCCTTCAAGCCGAATATCGACGACCTGCGCGAGAGCCCGGCTGTTGCGATCACTCAGCAAATCGTCGCGACCCATCCAGGCAAGGTGCTGGCAGTAGAGCCAAACATATGGGCGCTGCCGCCCAAGCTGGCCGGCAAGCTGCGCCTGACCGGGATCGGGGCGGCACTGGACAAGGCGGATGTGGTCGTGTTGCTGGTCGATCACAAGGAGTTCAAGGCAATCCCCGCGACCATCCTCGAGAGATGCAGGACCGTCGATACACGCGGCGTCTGGACGGCGTAAGCGTCCACGTCCGTTGGACCGACCCGAGCACTGGGTCCTCCGCAGGGTGCTGACTGGACGATCTGAAACGCCCCAAAACCGAGCGCCTCGGCGCCTTCGCATAAGGACTGGAACATGATGAAAGGCATTATCCTGGCCGGCGGTTCCGGAACCCGGCTGTACCCGATCACCCGGGGCGTGTCCAAGCAGCTTCTGCCGATCTATGACAAGCCAATGGTCTATTACCCGCTGTCGGCACTGATGCTGGCGGGGATTCGCGACATCCTGCTGATCAGCACTCCAGGCGACATGGCGGGGTTTCAGCGGTTGTTCGGTGACGGCAGCGAGTTCGGTATCAATCTGAGCTATGCCGTGCAGCCCAGTCCCGATGGCTTGGCGCAAGCCTTCCTCATTGGCGAAGAATTCATCGGCACCGACTCGGTGTGCCTGGTGCTCGGCGACAACATCTTCTATGGCCAGGGCTTCCGGCTCATGTTGTGCGAGGCGTCCCGGCGTGAGAAGGGCGCCACCGTGTTCGGCTATCAGGTGAAGGACCCGGAGCGCTTTGGTGTGGTCGAGTTCGATGACCAGAAGCGTGCAGTCTCAATCGAGGAAAAGCCGCTCAAGCCCAAGTCCCAGTTCGCCGTCACCGGTCTGTACTTCTACGACAACGGCGTGGTGGAGGTCGCCAGGCAGGTGAAGCCGTCCGCCCGGGGCGAGCTGGAAATCACCAGCATCAACCAGGTGTATCTGGAGCGCGGCGACCTCTATGTCGAACTGCTCGGCCGCGGCTTCGCCTGGCTGGACACCGGTACGCATGAAAGCCTGCAGGAAGCCGGCGTATTCGTCGAAACCGTCGAGAAACGCCAAGGTTTCAAGATCGCCTGCCTGGAAGAAATCGCCTTCAGCAATGGCTGGCTGAATGCCAATGACCTGTACCGGGTCGGCCAGTCCCTGAGCAAGAACAGTTATGGCCAGTATCTGCTGTCCCTGGTGAGGGAGCTTGTATGAACGACAAACCGATTTACGTCACCCAACCGTACCTGCCGCCGCTGGATGAGTTTCTCCCCTATCTGCAGCACATCTGGGAAAACAAGATCCTCACCAATGGCGGGCCGATGCACAAGGAACTGGAGGCCGCTCTTTCCAACTACCTCGGTGTCGAGCACATCGCCCTGTTCAACAATGGCACCATCGCCCTGCTGACGGCGTTGCAGGCGCTGCGCGTGGCGGGTGAGGTCATCACCACGCCGTACTCCTTCGTCGCGACCGCCCATTCCCTGCTGTGGAATGGCATCAAGCCTGTGTTCGTGGACATCGATCCACATACGCTCAATCTCGACCCGGCGAAGATCGAAGCCGCCATTACTCCGCAGACCACCGCCATCATGCCGGTGCACTGCTATGGCAATCCTTGCGATGTCGAAGCCATTCAGAAAATTGCCGACAACTACAACCTGCGGGTGATCTACGACGCAGCCCACACCTTTGGCGTGGAGGACAAAGGCGGCAGCATTCTCCGCCACGGCGACCTCAGCGTGCTGAGCTTCCATGCCACCAAGGTGTTCAATACCTTCGAAGGGGGCGCCATTATCTGCCCGGATGCCAAGACCAAGCAGCGCATCAACAATCTGAAGAACTTCGGCTTTGTCGATGAAGTCACAGTGGTCGCCGCCGGCATTAACGGAAAGATGAGCGAAATCAACGCTGCCTTCGGTCTGCTGCAACTCCAGCATATCGACCGCGCAATCGCCCGCCGCAAAGAGATCGACCAGGCCTATCGCGAACAGCTGAACGATGTCAAAGGCATCCGCATCGTCGAGAGAACCGGTCAAACGGTCGCCAACTATTCCTACTTCCCTATCCTGGTCGAGGCGGATTACCCGCTGAGCCGCGACGAGCTGTACCAGAAGCTCAGGGAGAACAACATATTCGGTCGTCGCTACTTCTATCCGCTGATAAGCGAGTTCCCCATGTACCGGGGGCTGGTCTCGGCGCAGCGCAACAACTTGCCGGTAGCACACTCGATATCTGAAAAGGTGATCTGTCTGCCGATGTATCCGGCGCTGCAGGAAGCATCGATCGCTGCCGTTGGGGCGCTCATAAGAAACACCTGATAGAGCGCGTGATGGCGTTCGGTTGCTTTGGGATCTGCAGGCTGATCATCAATCAGGGTGAGACATCATGAATGAAGCCGTTGGCGGTTATTTTGAGCTTGAATTGCCGTCAGGATCCCCAGGCCTTTATCCAGAGGCGCTCCGGTTTCAATCCGCACGCGCCAGCTTCTATGCATTGCTCTGCACGGGGCGCCCACGCAAGGTCTGGATGCCAAGCTACATATGTGACTCCATGCTCGGGCCATTGAACAAGGCGGGAATTGAGGTTTCCTTCTATTCCATAGATGAAGATTTTTCGATCAAGGATGAGATCAAACTTCATTCTGATGAGTGGATCCTGTATGTAAATTACTTCGGAGTCTGCTCCTCCCAGCAGCGTAGAATCCTGAGGAAGTTCAACGCCGAGCAAGTCGTGTTCGATCACTCTCAGGCGTTCTTTGCACCGCCACTCGACTGTTTGGCCACTCTCTATTCGCCGCGCAAATTTTTCGGCGTACCGGATGGTGGACTGTTGATTACGAAGCTTCCAGTTCGTGAGCCGGAAGAGGTTGATGATGGGTCGATCCAGCGCACCCTTCATCTCCTGAAACGGCTTGCTGGAACCCCGGAGTCCGGTTATGCGGATTACCAGGCTGCAGAAAGGACACTCGAAGACTGCCAATACAGAAAAATGTCAGCGCTGACGGAGAGGCTTCTATCGAGCATCGATTATGAGTCTGCAAGATTGAAGAGAAACGAAAATTTCCGGTTTCTACATAAAGAGTTTGGAGTTCACAACAGGTTGAAGTTGGATGCCGAGGCTATTGATGGACCGCTATGCTATCCATTCTTTAAAAACCTGATAAACCTCAGGGAGAGTCTGATTAGAGAAAGGGTGTTTACCCCGACCTATTGGGCAAGGTGCCTTTCTCGTTTGAAGGATGATTCTCTTGAATACGAACTGGTCAATAATTTATTTCCGATACCATGTGATCAGCGATACAGCAAAGAAAGTTACGGGTCCGCCATGAATATAATTGGCAGGAGTATTGGCAATGAGTGAATTTTATCTGAGGGAGTTGTCGCGGGATGACATAAAAGTCATAAACAAGTGGAGAAATGATAGAGGGATCATTAGTTCGCTTGGAGCGCCCTTCAGGTATATTTCCGAGGAGGTTGATTCTGCCTGGATGGAGTCTTATCTATCCAGCAGAAGTAATTGTGTAAGGCTTGCGATTTGCGAGATGGAAAGTAGCAAGATCGTTGGTGCCGTCTATCTTCTGTCTATAGATTGGGTGGTGAGAGACTGTGAGTTTGCCATCTGGATTGGGGAAAGGGATTTTCAGGGCAGGGGGATAGGTACCTTCGCTACCTATAAAGCCCTGGAGCATGCCTTCCTGGACTTGAACTTGAATCGAGTTTATCTGGCTGTGATCAAAAATAACGAAAGAGCCATTGCTGTTTATAAGAAGAGCGGGTTTACAGTTGAGGGTGTACAGAGACAGGCGGTATTCAAGGAGGGTGTTTATTCGGACGTGGTTCAAATGTCAATTTTGGCGAGCGAGTTCAAGGCCTTAGAGTAGCGCCATAAAGCGGCTATTGGGTTCCTCCGGGATGTGCCTTGGTCAAGAGGTGCGGCGATGTCTAAGACAATTGCAATGATGCAGCCCTATCTGTTCCCGTACCTTGGGTATTTTCAGTTGATAGCGGCCTCGGACCTGTTTGTGTTAGGGGATGATTTGCAATATGTCAAGGAAGGCTGGATTAACCGTAATCGGATTCTTGTCGGTGGCGAACCAAAATTCATAACATTTCCCCTCAAGAAAGATTGCCATACTCTGAATATAAATCAGAGGCATATGTGCGATAATATTCAAGATGAATTGTCCAGAATTATCAGGACAATCTCACTAAGCTATTCGCGTGCGCCATTCGCCAAGACTGTACTTCCCTGGTTGGAACAGGTGCTGCGCTACCCGCAAAGCAATTTGGCCAGATATGCTGAAAACGCCCTCCGTGAGACCTGTGATTACTTGCATATCACTACACCGGTGATCCGTGCCTCTGACTTGACTCTGCCACCGCCAATCGATCATCAGGATCGAGTCATCCAAACCATGAAGGTGTTGGGAGGAAAGACCTACGTAAATCCGATTGGTGGACGAAGTTTGTATTGCTTTGATTATTTCATGAGTCATGGCATGCAGTTGCGTTTTCATCGTATCGACACGATTGAATATAAACAATTGAAGCAGCCCTTCGTGGCCAATCTGTCGATCATCGATGTGCTGATGCTCAATAGTGTTGAGCAAATTCGCCAGATGTTGAGCAGATTTTCATTGCTGGAAAGTTGACGGTGCTTGCAGGTTCGGTGTGGAGTCTGAGTTTTAAAGTTTTGTTCGGTGGGCTTTCGCATGATGGCGGTGAATCCATGATATTTCTCGGTGAAACATAAATTGTCTCTAAATCACAATATCCTGGCGAATTACGCGAGCCAGATTTATGTCACCGCCGTGGGTATCCTGATCCTGCCCCTGTATATCAAATATATGGGGGCAGAAGCCTACGGCTTGGTGGGCTTCTTCACCATGCTTCAAGCCTGGTTTGCCTTGCTGGATCTTGGCCTGACTCCAACCATTGGCCGCGAAACTGCTCGCTACCATGGCGGGGCCATGTCCGCGCTGGCCTATCGGCAGCTGTTCCGCGCCCTCAGCGTGATATTCGCGGGCATTGCCGTGATCGGTGGCGGAGCTTTGTGGTTGCTGTCCGAGGCGATTGCAACCCGCTGGCTCAATGCCACGGAGTTGCCTGTGGATGAAGTAGTGCTGGCGGTGCAGATCATGGCCATCAGCGTTGCCTTGCGCTGGATGGGCGGTTTATACCGTGGCGTAATCACTGGCACCGAACGCCTGGTCTGGCTCAGTGGCTTCAACGCCTTGGTTGCCACGCTACGCTTTATCGGTGTATTCGCCAGCATGTGGCTGTTCGGCTTCACGCCGTTTGTGTTCTTCATTCATCAACTGGCCATCGCGCTGGTGGAAATATTTGGCCTGTTTTTGATGAGCCAGCGTCTGCTGCCGGCACGAAGCGGCGTGGATCGGTCGATCGGCTGGTCGTTGTCTCCCTTAAAGCCCCTTCTGAAATTCGCGCTGACCATCGCTTTTACCTCATCGCTTTGGGTGCTGGTTACGCAAATCGACAAGTTGGTGCTCTCCGGTGTTCTGCCGCTCGCGGAATACGGTTATTTCACTCTCGCTGTCCTGGTCGCCAGCGGCATCATGGTTGTCAGCGGCCCAATCAGCAATGCCATCATGCCGCGTATGGCCAGGCTACATGCCGAGGGTAAGCACGACGAGATGATCAAGGTCTATCGTGATGCGACCCAACTGGTCAGCATTATCTGTGGATCCGCGGCTATTACCTTGATTACCTGCGCCGAACCCCTGTTGTTCGCCTGGACAGGGGATGCGCAACTTGCTGCCAAAGCCGCACCTGTTATGCGTCTGTACGCCATTGGTAATGGTCTTCTGGCTATCTCTGCTTTTCCGTACTACCTGCAATACGCCGTGGGGAATCTGCGCTACCACTTGATAGGTAGCGCAGGTATGGGCGCTGTACTGATCCCTAGCATCACTTTAGCCGCCGTGAACTACGGAGGCATTGGAGCTGGCTACGCCTGGGTTGCAAATAACGCTATTTCCCTACTGATCTGGGTTGCATATATTCATCACAAATTCGAGCCCGGCCTGCACATCTCCTGGATCGTCAACGATGTTGCCCGGATCATTCTATTAGCAATGGCTCTGCCATTGACTTTACTCAGTTTGAGCATCCCGCCGGAAACCAGGATCCAAAGTCTGATACTGGTTATGGGGATTGCCGCCACCGCAACAGCGGTCTCCCTGGTGCTCTCGAGCACTGGAAAACGTTGGATAACTCGACATATTGCGGCTATCTCGGGATCCTGACTACGTCCAGGGAGTTCCTGAATCAGCCGCCATCTTGCCTTTGCCCCTCTAGAAGGGGGCAGCACCAACCTTCGCGACTTCTGCACCAGGCTCACCGCCCCCCTTTACTCCTACAGGAACTCCGACTTCATCTTGCTAATCCGGGGTATTTCGATCGTCACAGGCAGAGCCGGTGACTCATGACCACTCCCTGAGGACGTGGTTTACCAAGTTCGAAATAACTTTCGCCCTGGCGTTTGGCCGGGTAAAGCGCGAAGCGTATGTCCTGCGTTTTTTCGGTACTGCACCAGAGGGCAATTTGCCAAATGACTTGGCGCCCTTGGGCAACCAATTGATTACGCCAAGGAGGCTGTCATGAAAGAATTCAATTTGAATGACTTTAGAAATATAAATATCCCATCAGAATCCGAGATAATGTCAACGTGGCAAGTCAGTATTGAAAAGCCTGTCGTCAGTGTTGTTTGCTTGGCATACAACCAGGAAAAATACATTGAAGATGCAATTCGTGGTTTTTTGATTCAAAGAACGGACTTTCCATTTGAGATTGTTTTGAACGATGACGCATCGACTGATTCAACTGCAGAGATAATCAAGAAATATGCGGAAAAATTTCCGAAAATTGTGAAGCCAATGATTCAGAAGGAGAACCAATATTCAATATCGCCGTGCGGTCTGCTCTCCAAGGTGGTGCAAGAATCCAAGGGAGACTTCATAGCGATTTGTGAAGGTGACGATTTCTGGATAGCCAGCGATAAGTTGCAGCGCCAAGCGGATGCGATGCGAAACAATCCTAAGGTGCGGATCTGCTTCCATAGATATTTTCAAGGCAGCACGGATGCTGGCGAAGAGAGGTTTTTCGAAACAAAGAAAAGCAAATTTCTATACCCGAATCAACAATCAATCTTATCTACGAAAATTATCATTCTTGGCGATGGCGATTACATGCACACCGCCTCCATAATGATGACAAAAAACGCCATGCTTAACTTTCCTGACTGGCTCAGCGACTGTCCTTTGGGTGATTATTTCATCCAGATTATTGGCTCAATTGATGGTGGAGCCTTGTATGTCCCCGAGCTTATGAGTTTCTATCGGATGAATGCAGTGGGGTCATGGAGCACTCGAAAGCTAACGCCAGAGACCCAGCACCGTTTTATCTGCCAAATGCACCATTCTCTAGGAAGGTTGAATCATGAACTGAAAGGGAATTACGAAACTGAAATTTCTATAATGCTCGACAAGCTAAAGCATTGCTACCTGAGTGAGATAAGCAACGTATTGTTCTTGAAGAGTTCGTCTGATAGCCCAATTAAGAAATTCATGCCGCGATTGGCGGATTTTTTTACCCGGTACATTCCGATCCTCTCAAGGATCAAGATGAAGTATACGAAGCTCAAAAGATATCTGATCATCAAGCATTCGATTCTAATGCTGCGGCAATAATTCTGACGTCGCGCCAGTCTCTGCAGGGCTTCTACAAAATATGCGAGTGGAGAATCCAATTGAAAAAGAAATTCCTTTTCCTTGGGCAACTCCCACCACCAACGCATGGCGCGTCAGTGATGAATGTGAAAGCGCAGAATGCGATTCTGGAGGCCTATCCCGCTACGCTGTCTATAAATCTATCCAACGCCAACGACCTAAAAGATGTAGGGGCAGTGTCGTTTAACAAGATTGTTAAAATCCTTTTTCTCCTGTGCAGAATTATTCGTGCTCTCTTGGTTGATCGACCAGCTATTTGCTATTTTGCACTATGTCCAAGTGGTGTCGCATTTTATCGAGACGCTATCATTGTCGCGATCTTGAAAGTCTTTCGAGTAAAGAGAATTTTCCATCTACATGGTCGCGGAATCGATGTTGGCAAGTCAAAGATAAAAAGGATCATCTATAAATTTGCTTTCTCCGGGGCGGATGTCATTCATTTATCTTCTTTGTTCTGGAGTGAAGTGGCTGGGCTTGTAGAAAGAAAGCGATTTTGGGTTGTGCCTAATTGTGCGGATGACCTTGTTGATTGCATGGGGACGAAAATAGAGGCGCGGCCTATCAATTTTTTTTACTTCTCCAACTTTGTCAGGGGGAAGGGGGCGCTCTACCTGCTGCAGGCGGCCAGGGTATTGTATGAACAAAAAATAAACTGCCGAATTTCTTTGGCTGGAAATTGGCCTGATCTGGCATTGAAAGAGGAAGTGGAGCAGTGGAAGATTGATAATCACGAACTGATGGAAAATGGTTTTGTCAGTTTTTCAGGTGCGCTATACGATCAAAATAAGATGGATTTTATTGCACGGGGTGATGTTCTGGTTTTTCCGTCATATATTGACACCTTCCCACTGGTTGTTGTTGAGGCGCTTTCTGCAGGGAAGGCTGTCATTGCATCGTCGACTGGGGCCGTTCCTGAAATACTATCGGGAGGCAAATGCGGGCTTCTATTTCCTGAACATGATGTTGCTGAACTCGTCAAATGCATCTCTATCTTGGCAACTGATAAGGAGTTGGTTGAAAAGCTCGGAGATGTGGGGCGTCGCCGCTATGTGGACATGTACCAGGAAAGTGCTTTTAGAAGATCGCTATTGACGACAATAGGAATGATTTCACCGGGACTCTTCTAGCAACGCTCTGAAGTTATGCTCAGGGTCATAAAAAACTGATCACTTTATACCTCAGACACATTCGGAGAGGGTCCTTTGCTGCTCCCAATGGTTTAATAATCAGCTGAGTGGAGAAGAGCTACCTCAAGTGGCAGTTCTGGCATCTACAGCAGTCCCGTCAGTAAGCTATATAATTTGAGACATTTCCCATGGACAACCAACGTAAAGTCGTCACTATCGTGGGTGGTGGTAACAGTGCGCATGTGTTAATCCCTTTGTTGTCCAGAACAAACCACTTCATACAGTTGCTGACATCCCGCCCAGATCGCTGGAGTCGTAACCCTGAATTAGTTGTTCAGAGTCCAATCAACGGAGTGAGTTCCGTGGTTGGGCGTATTCATGGTTTGTCCGACGATCCAGCCGAGGTTGTTCCAATGTCTGACATAATCATACTCAGTATGCCTGTGTCAGAGTACTATTCGGCCCTGAAAGAAATCGCGAAATACATTCTGCCTGATAGAAGATACGTTATCGGTACATTGTATGGGCAGGGCGGATTCGACTGGATGGTTAGATCCGCCTTCAATCAGCACGACCTGGGTCTTATTACCTACTTCGCCATCGGCGCATTACCTTGGATTTGCAGGGCCCGTGATTATGGAAGAACGGGAGCACTTTTTTCCGCGAACAAGCGGAACATGGTCGCCATGTCCAAGCCATCGGAGTTCTGCGAACTCAATGAGAACTTGTTTAGACATATCGGTGAGTTCTGGTTCGGTTTTGGTGCGTTTGCGCTCGCCGATAATTTCATTTCAGTAACGCTAACGGTGGATAACCAGATAGTCCACCCAAGTCGGCTATTCGGGTTGTACCAGTCCTGTGATGGGGTATGGGATTTGGCGGAGGATGTGCCTTATTTTTACAAGGATTTTGATGGCTCTTCCGCGGAGCTCGTTTCAAGAGTTGATGAAGAATACAGTTCTATAAGAAGTTCGCTGAGGAAGCGGTATTCCGAAATGAAGTTTGGCTTCATGATGAGTTATTTGGAACTTGAGGAGTTTTCGAATGACTATCGTCCGGCGGCAGTAATAGATACGTTTATCCATTCTCAGTCACTTTCCTCTATCAAAACCCCGACCAGATTCCAAGGCGGTAAATTCCATATCGACACCAGTCACCGATTCTTTCGAGATGATGTGGTTTACGGAGTCTTGATCGCAAAGTGGATTGCAGAGCAGATGGATCTGCAAATACCAACAATTGACAAGCTGATTTCATGGTACAAAAAAAGACTGGCTATTGCTGATGACAAGAAAGAAATGGACGTTGACCTGACCTCAGGATGCCCCGAAAGCTATGGGCTTTATCATATAGATCAGGTCATCAGCTAGGCACAACCTGATCCAGATAATCTCGCCCGGGTGACTCGCCATGAACATGAACATGACCCTGAAAATGAAGAAGAAGCTTGAAGATCTTTACCAGCACTCCAAGCATCTGATTCCCACAAGGCTTCTTTACTCCCCTAAATATTTCGAAGTCAAGCGAGTTCTTGAGTGTAGGGACAGTACCCGGCAGGATTCGGTAAGGCGTGAACAACTCAGAAATATTCTTCTCGTCGCAAAGCAACATGTGCCGTATTACAAGAGTCTCGCTCCGGCAGTCAATACAATCACGCACGAAGATCCGTTCGAGCTCCTCAGTGAGTTCCCCTATGTGGAGAAGGAACTGATCATGGACTCTCCACAGATGTTCATCAATGAACACGCGAAACTTTTGTTTGCCAAATACGCGACGAGTGGAGGCTCTACAGGGCAGGGGATTGGAATGTGGAGATCCAAGTCTTCCACCGATATCGAAAGACTTTTCTTCAATACGCGCTGGGGAGAAGTTGGTTACGAGGGTGATAGATCGGCTGTGCTTCGTGTTGGCGCCGAGGGCATTAGAAGGCTACATGAGAACCCTGTTTTCAAAGTTGGCAAGACAACCATGCTCTCCCCTTACCACATAAGCAAGGAGAACATACCTTCAATTGCCAGGTCACTTGCGGGCTCTGACTTCGAATTTATCCATGCATATGCGGCCGTCTTTCTTGAGCTGACCTATTTGCTCAAGCAAAACAATCCGTACCCACCACGGAATGTCAAAGCAATTTTGCTGGGATCGGAGCCTGTGACAATCGAGCAGCTGAACATAATGCACGACTACTGGAAGTGCCCAATTGTCTGTCATTACGGTCTTACGGAGCGGACTATCCTTGGTTTTTACCGGTATCAACCGGGGGATCAGTCAATTTCCTACAAACTCGAAAGGCTTTACTCGATTTTCGAAAATTCGGCAGGTAGCGCCGAAGTCGTAGGTACTGGCCTATGGAACGAGGTCATGCCATTGATCAGATACAGGACGAGGGATCATGGTCTGATAGTCAACGACACTATCTCTAGCCTTCAAGGGCGGGAACAAGACTTTCTTATCGATAGGCACGGCGCAAAGATATCCGGTATGTCGATAGTCATCAACGAGCCAACATGGTCGAGGGTTCGACAGTACCAGATCAGGCAGCGTACTCCCGGGAAAATTGAACTTTGCATCGTCCCGAGGCAAGGCGTTCTGGACGAAAGCTTCAAGAAATATGTGCTGGATCAGCAGATTGGTCGGTGGGGGGATTTCTTCGACATCATCCTGACCGTTTGCGACTCCATACCGCTAAGTCCCTCGGGAAAAAGCAAGATGGTTGACGTCAGGATATCGGACTGATCGCCCAGGCGTCTTTTGATCGCCCCGAGTTAGACGAGTACCGGATTGGCTGGAGAGTTAGCGGCCAGTTCAGATTTTTCTTGATAAATCGCAGGCTAGTAACTTATGAAGCAAGTCACCCAAACCCTGCGCACCGGAATCATTGAAACCAACGATGTTCCGGTCCCGACACTAAACGATAAATTTATCCTGGTACAAAACAGCACTTCGGTGATCAGTGCCGGTACTGAAAAAACCAAGATCGACATGGGCAAGAAAAGCCTGCTGCAGAAGGCTAAGGCGCGGCCGGATCTGGTCAGACAGGTGATCTGCAAGATCAGGACAGAAGGGGTGAAGAAAACCCTGCAAACCGTCAATTCGCGCCTCGATTCTCCTTCTCCGCTGGGTTACAGCTGCGCCGGCACTGTCGTTGCGGTGGGTGGCCTGGTCGAAGGTATCCAGCCGGGTGACCGGGTAGCCTGTGGTGGCGCGGACTATGCCAACCATGCCGAGTTCGTGGCCGTGCCGAAGAACCTGGTGGTGAAGATTCCGGCCAATGTGTCGGATGAGGAAGCCGCCTTTACCACCGTGGGCTCGATTGCCCTGCAAGGTGTGCGGCTGGCTGGCCCGCTGCTGGGGGAAACCTTCCTGGTGGTGGGGCTTGGTCTGCTCGGGCAGATTGCCGTGCAGTTGCTGAGGGCAAACGGCTGCACTGTGATCGGTACGGATCTCGATCCTTCCCTGGTTGACCGAGCCGAAGGCTATGGCGCCGTGGGTGTACCGCCTGATGGGGATGTGGCGCGTATCTGCAATGCCTTGACGGCTGGGCACGGTGTCGATGGCGTTCTGGTCTGTGCGGGTACGTCGAGCAACTCCGTCATTCAACTTTGCGGGGCGGTGACCCGTGAGAAAGGCCGAGTGGTGGTAGTCGGTGCGGTGCGGATGGATATCCCGCGCGAGGATTACTTCAAGAAGGAAGTCAGCGTCGTCATCTCCCGCTCCTACGGCCCCGGCCGTTATGACCCCTTCTACGAGGAGAGCGGCAACGATTACCCCTATGGCTATGTGCGTTTCACCGAGCAGCGCAACATGGAAACCTTCCTGTCCCTGGTTTCCCAGCGGAAGCTGGATATCAAGGGCCTGATTAGCCACCGCTTTTCGGTGGATGAGGCGGCCAGCGCCTACCGGTTGATCGAAGGCAACAAGACCGAGCCGTACCTGGGCATTTTGCTGCGATACAACCCTGCGCCGTTCAAGGCGAGCGCATCGTCCCGCATTAGCGTCAAGCCGGCTGTCGTCACCGGTAAGAAGGTCAAGCTGTCCTTCTATGGCGCCGGCAACTACGCCACTGCCAGTCTGTTGCCGCCCATGCAGGCCAGTAATCAGGTGGCTCTCAATGGGCTGGTGACCGCCAGCGGCCGCTCTGCCCAGGGCGTGGCCAGGCAATTCGGCTTTGCCTTCTGTGCCGGCAGTTATGCCGAGCTGCTGCAGGGCGACACCGACGCCATCGTAGTCACGACCCGCCACGATTCCCATGGTGCGGCCGTGCGCGATGCGCTGAATGCTGGCAAGCATGTGTATGTGGAAAAGCCTTTGGCCCTGTCGGTGGCTGAGCTGGGTGACATCCACCTGGCCTACGGCCGCTGCGGCAAAGCCCAGGTGATGGTCGGCTTCAACCGTCGCTTTGCACCGGCAACCCGCCAGGTGATCGAGCATTTCGCCTCGGTGAAAAGCCCTCTGGTGGTGAACATTCGTATCAACGCTGGCGCCATTCCAGCCAACCACTGGATCCAGGATCCGCGGGTGGGCGGCGGTCGGATGATTGGTGAGGGTTGCCACTTCATCGACCTGGCTGCGGCATTGGTCGGCAGCCACGTAAAAACCGTGTACGCCGTGGGCAGCAGCAAAGCGGAAAAGTCGGCATTGCTGAATGACAACCTGTGCCTGTCGCTTACTTTCGAGAACGGCAGCGTGGCCAATATCACCTACACCGCCGAAGGCGCCAAGGGGATGGCCAAAGAGTTCATCGAGGTTTTTGGTGGCGGGCGCTCGGCGCAGATCCATGACTTCAAGGAAGTGGCGCTGTTCAACGGCGACAGCGACTCCAAGCGCAACAAGCTGGGCGTTCAGGACAAGGGCCAGAAAAGCATGATCAGCGCGTGGCTCAACGGACTGCAATCGGGCCAGCCCTGTGTGGATTACGACTGCCTGATGGCCACCAGCCTGGCTACCGTTATGGCGGTCGAGTCACTTGCCCTGGGTATGCCCCTGACAGTTGATACCGCTGTACTGGCGGCCGATTAACGTAAGGACGTGGCCAGGGAACACCGTTCGCATGGACAACCTGATCAATCTCAACTCGCAACTTCTCGACTCTATTCGTGCCGAGCAGTTTGCCGGTTACGACCCCTTCGACTCACTGAACAGTAAGCTGCTTCAGGCCACACCGCTGTACCGAAGCGAGTGGGTGCGTCTGGCCTGGCTGCAGTTGGGTAAACGCTCACCGATCAATTTCCGCCCCCTGTTGCGTGTGCCGAAGAGACGCAATCCCAAAGGCGTTGGTCTGTTCATCTCCGGTCTATTGCAGGATTACCGGCGTACCGGCGAAGCCGGCTACCTGCAGGAGGCCCGCGAACTGGCCGACTGGCTGCTTGCCCAGCGCAGCAATCCGCGTGAGTGGACCCACAGCTGCTGGGGTTATCACTTCGACTGGCAGGCGCGAGCTTTCTACGTGCCGGCGGGCAAGCCGAACATCATTACCACCTGTTATGTGGCGCGTGCCCTTTTTGAACTGGGGCAGCTCAGCGCCGACAAGGCCTTGATTGATATCGCCCTGGATTGCGCACGCTTTATCGCCACCCATCTGTATACCGAAGCTGATGGGCGCAGCTTCTATGCGTACATCCCCGGCGAGCGGGCCTTCGTGCACAACGCCAGCCTGTGGGGCGCCGCCTGGTGCGCATTTGCCGGTACTCAGCTGGGCGATGACGGACTGGTAGCGCAGGCGCTGCGGGTCGCTCGCCAGTCGGTGGGGGAACAGGCGGCCGATGGCTCCTGGGTCTACGGCGCGCGCCACCATCACCAGTTTATCGACGGCTTTCACACCGGTTACAACCTGGAGGCGCTGTGCATGCTGCGCGATGCCACAGGCATCGACGAGTTCGATGCCTGTATTCGCCAAGGCTACGCCTACTACGTGAATACCTTGTTTGAAGAAGACGGTACGGCCCGGTACTACAACAACTCGGTGTATCCGATCGACATGCACAGCTTTGCTCAGGCTGCATTCACTTTGCTCAAGGTAGGCGGTGGCGCTGCCGATCTGCAGCTCTGCGACAAGGTGGTACAGCGTGCCATCGAGTTGCTGTATCAGCCAGCCAACGGCCAGTTCATCTACCAGAGGACCCGCTGGCTGACCAATCGCATCAATTACACCCGCTGGACCCAGGCCTGGGCCTATTACTCGCTTGCTTTCTACAACCGTTACCGCGCGGAGTTGAATCATGCAGAGAATCGAAGTGTTGGGCTGTCCGATGGATATCGCCAGTATGGGCGAAACCGTTGAGGTTATTCGTAGTGCAGTAGCTTCCGGCCACTTTACCCAGCATGTGGTGGTGAATGTCGCCAAGCTGGTGCATATGCGCAGTGATGCCCAGCTGAACGAGTCTGTGCATTCCTGCGACATTATTAATATCGACGGCATGGGCGTGGTGCTGGGCGCGCGCTTTCTCGGCTATCCCGTGCCGGAGCGGGTGGCCGGTGTCGATCTGTTCTACGAGTTGCTGGCGATGAGTGCAGCCAACGGCTTTTCGGTCTATTTGTTGGGCGCAAAAGATGATGTCGTTGCCGCTACAGCCGAGAAGGTTCAGGCGCTGTACCCCGGCCTCAAGATCGCGGGTTACCACTCCGGCTACTTCTGGGATGACGAGGCCGCCATGGTCGAGAAAATCCGCGCTTCCGGTGCCCAATTGCTGTTCGTCGCCATCACCTCGCCCAAGAAAGAGAACTTCATCAACCACTGGCGTAATCAGTTGGGCGTAGCCTTCGTGATGGGGGTGGGCGGCACTTTTGACGTGGTCGCAGGCAGAGTCAAACGCGCCCCGAAGTGGGTACAGAACCATGGGCTGGAATGGCTCTACCGGGTGATCCAGGAGCCGCGGCGGATGTGGAAGCGCTATCTGACCACCAACAGCCAGTTCGCCTGGCTGTTGCTCAAGGAAAAGATTGCGCAGCTTTTGGGGAAGCACAGGCGCATTGATTTGTGACTGAAAAAATCCTGGGAAGCGGCGGCGTCGGTCATATCGGCTCCCGCAGCACCTTGACCCTGCCGGGAGTCGGTTTGAGGTTGTGGTGCTGGACCGCCTCTGCAGCAGGTCGCCGGAGTCGCTTGCCGTTCTGTCGGCTCTCCCGTCGCCTTGATCATGGTCACGGGCATTGTTTGTGCCCGCGCCGTCTGGTTCATTTCAGGCGACAGCTGTCTGAAAATATCGAGAGCTTCTAGCATGCGTTATCTGCGTGTTCTGCCCTTTCTTGCCGTGCTGACGATCATTCTGTTCGCCGGTTTGAAACCCGAGCCCTTGCCAGAGGCCGTTGACCAGCAGGACAAGTTGCACCACCTGCTCGGTTTTGCGGCCTTGATGGTGACCACGCGGCTGGCATTTCCCCGCTCGCATTTCATCTGGCTCCTGGCCTTCAGTCTGGGGACTGGGCTGTTGATCGAGCTCGGTCAGGGCTTGCAGCCCAATCGCACGCCATCGGTTAGTGACATGCTTGCCAATACCCTGGGCGTATTGCTGGGATGGATCTTCGCGCTGTGGTTGCAAAGTGGGGTGCGTGGCCGCTTCGCCGGTGCGGCCAGACCGGAAGGGGAGGCGAATAAGCGCCCAGTTGGGCCGGAAGGCTCGCAGCGTTGATGGGCTAAGCCAGAGGGGCGGGGTAGGCGTGCTGCGCTTGTTCGGCGTGCTTGCGCGGGACGACTTGGTTTCCGGCGAGCACGGCAATCGCACAGACAACTACCAGAGTTGCGGCATTGGCTGGGATTTGCAGGTTGAAGTCAGTGGTGGAGTGGATCAGCAGGGCGATGATGCCCATTGCCGCACCGAAACCTACCCCCCTGCGGTAAACCGATTCGCGCCGCCAAAGCGCCTTGAACGCATGCCACAAGGCCAGCAGGACGAAGCCAGCCAGTGGGAGGCTGCCCAGCAGGCCGAACTCGACAGCGAACTGGATGTAGTCATTGTGCGCATGGTCGAAATGAATGCGGACGTCTTCGCCCGGGTACTTGGGGAACACCGCTTCGAAGCTGCCGGCGCCTTGGCCGACTATCGGGCGTTCCTGTAGAAGCTGCAGGGCGTAGCTGAACACATCGTCGCGAACTTCGTTGGCCTGCTGGACCACTTCGCCATTCACCACCACATCGTCCAGGCGGGTATCGAGCACGCGGTCCTTGAGCCGTTCCAGCCCGAAATACTGGCTGACCACCAGGACATCTATGAGGATGATGCTGGCCAGGACCAGGCCGTTGCGCAGGCGGTGCTGCTTTTCCACCAGCACGAACAGGCCGCCCACCAGCAACAGGCTGGCGAAGAAGGCAGTGTTGCCCATGCGCGAGTGGGTCATGACCAGGGCGATGACCATGACAACCAGTGCTAGGCGCAGGCGTGCCTTGGGGCCCAGCAGCAGCTCCATCAGATTGACCCAGCTGAAGGGGCGACCATCGCGCAGAGCCAGTAGCAGACCGATGCCGCAGGCCAGGGTCATTTCCAGGTAACCCGCCAGATGGTTACGGTTCACAAAGGTGCCGGTGGCGTCGCCGAGATAGCTGCTTTTGGGAACGGCCAATAGCCACTCCACGTTGGAAAGGGTCATGAAGGCGCCGAAGAAGGCCTGCAAGGTGCCACTCACCACCAGCGTGCCGAGCAGCAGGTTGAGTCGCTTTCGGGTGTGGAACAGGCTGACCACCAGGAAGAACAACAGGCAGTAGGCCAGGCCGAGCATCAGGTACTGGAAGGTCGATCCCTCATCGACAGTCAGTCCGGCCAGCCATTGCACCGCCACCCAGGCCTGCGTTAACAGAAGCAGCGCGAGTAGGGGAAGGGCCGTCTTGATGGCATTGTTCCGAGCGCCCCGCACGACAGCTCCGCGTAGCTGTCCGATCGCCCAGATGCAGCCCAGGCTACCCATCAAGAGGATGAACAGCCCAACCGCCCAATCACGATTGCTGCCCAAGGGAAGTGGCAACCACACCAATACGAAAAGGATCGCAGCGATCAGAAAGCCCTCAAGGCGGCTGGTGGGCTGAGACATGGGCAGACTGCTCCGTTGGCTGGCAGACAGGCGCGGCACCTAGCGAATGGCGTAAGTGTAGGAGTGGATGTTGCGGGTAACCATTGCTCGGCAGGGTTCAGGGTGTAGTGCGTCAAACGGGGCCACACTCGCGAAGCGCAACACGCAGTGCAGGGATCTGCTCTGGTGCCGGTCCTGCACGCCTGGCGCTATGTTCAAATGAGGCCAAAAGAAACGCAGATAATGTCCTTCCCTTCCTTACGTAGAAAATCAAAAGGCCCGTATTTGTGCGGGCCTTTTTGCGATACGAGTCATTGAGTTTTTCCGCACAGCGGTAATTCACGCGATTCTCGAAGCAACACAGCGTCGCCGCTCCGGTAGCCGGGAACGCGGCGAATCGTGCGCACCGCCGCGGGATGGAAGCCCGCGCTACCGTCTCAATCGTCGCGTGTGGCCCACCCTATCGTGATCGGCAGGGTGGATCTCCTCGTTCAAATGGAAGGCGATTCAGAGGTTGATCCCATTGTCCCAGGGATTGATGCTGGCACGGCGATCGCCTTTGCGCCGGTCTTCCTCGAAGCGGATCATCTGACGCCGGTCGGCGGACTGGCGCCGGTCGACACGCCCACGGGTATCGATCTGGAACTTGGCTGGAGCCGCTTTGGGGCGGGCGTTTTCGTTCGGTTGGGTGGGCTGCAGGCCCAGCTCCAGGAGCTCGGGTGAATCTTCAGAATTCATCATTTGCGTCGCTCCAGTCGCCGGGCACTGCGCCTCGATTTGAAGGTTAGATCGGCACGCTAGGGCAGTGTGCGGCAATGGAGTGAACGGGCGATTGTGCTTACCGAAAGACAGGTGAGCCCAAAAACAAAAGGCCTCGCATCGCTGCGAGGCCTTTTGTTTAAATGATGCCGGCACCCAACCGATAGCGCCAGGCCTTAACGCCATTGGGTTTCAGTTCCAGGTAGACGCCATTTCCATCCGTGAGTTCGTAGGGCTTTTCCTTGGGTTTCGCGGTGCGGCACTGGGTATCGGTGAGTGTATACCCAGTTTTTGAGTTGGATAGGGTTGCGCTGTACCCGGCGGCGTACCCGGTAAGGGGATGGATCGCTAAGAGGCTTGGTGGATCTTGCTGGAAAAGCCCCCCCCTGAAGTAGCTATCTTCAAGGGGCTGGGTGTCCATCTGGATCCGGCGGGGTCCATATTGCGACTTAGACGTTAAAGCGGAAGTGCATCACGTCGCCGTCTTTGACGATGTATTCCTTGCCTTCCAGGCGCCATTTGCCGGCTTCCTTGGCACCGGTTTCACCCTTGTACTGGATGAAGTCGTCGTAGGCGACTACTTCGGCGCGGATGAAGCCTTTTTCGAAGTCGGTGTGGATAACGGCAGCAGCCTGCGGGGCGGTGGCGCCGATGCGGACGGTCCAGGCGCGGACTTCCTTCACGCCTGCGGTGAAGTAGGTCTGCAGGTTGAGCAGGTCGTAGCCGGCGCGGATCACGCGGTTCAGGCCGGGCTCTTCGAGGCCGAGGGCTTCGAGGAACATGTCCTTTTCTTCGCCGTCGTCGAGTTCGGCGATTTCGGCTTCGATCTTGTTGCAAACCGGAACCACGATGGCGCCTTCTTCCTCGGCAATGGCTCTCACCACGTCAAGGTGCGGGTTGTTATCGAAACCGTCTTCGGCAACGTTGGCGATGTACATGACCGGTTTGCTGGTGAGCAGGTGGAAGCCGCGAACGAGACGCTTCTCCTCGTCACCCAGGTTCTTCAGCAGGGAGCGCGCCGGCTTGCCTTCGCTGAAGTGGGGGATGAGTTTTTCCAGCAGGGCTTTCTGTGCCAGAGCGTCCTTGTCACCGCCCTTGGCGTTGCGGGCGACTTTCTGCAGTTGCTTTTCGCAGCTGTCGAGGTCGGCAAAGATCAGTTCGAGGTCGATGATCTCGATGTCGCGTTTGGGGTCGACGCTGTTGGAAACGTGGATGACGTTCTCATCTTCGAAGCAGCGCACCACGTGGGCGATGGCGTCGGTCTCGCGAATGTTGGCGAGGAACTTGTTACCCAGGCCTTCACCTTTGGAGGCACCGGCTACCAGGCCGGCGATGTCGACGAATTCCATCGTGGTGGGGATCACGCGCTCGGGCTTGACGATCTCGGCCAGGGCGTTGAGGCGCAGGTCGGGCATCGGCACGATGCCGCTGTTCGGCTCGATGGTGCAGAAGGGGAAGTTCTCCGCTGCAATACCGGACTTGGTCAGGGCGTTGAACAGGGTGGACTTGCCGACGTTGGGCAGGCCGACGATGCCGCAATTGAATCCCATGATATATGCCTCTGCGCGGAGTGGGTTCAGGCCTTGCGACTGTGCAGTTTCTGCATGGCGCGGGTGAGGTCACCGGCGAGCAGTTCTGGCATCACGTCGAGGGCGAAATCGATACTGGTTTCGAGCAGTTCCTGTTCGCTGCGCGGGGCGCGACTGAGAACGAAGCCGGAAACCAGGCTGCTGTGCCCCGGATGGCCGATGCCAAGCCGCAGGCGATGGAACGAATTCTGGTTGCCGAGTTGGGCGATGATGTCGCGCAACCCGTTGTGGCCGCCGTGGCCGCCACCAGTCTTGAGCTTGGCAACGCCGGGGGGCATGTCGAGTTCGTCGTGGGCCACCAGGATGGCCTCGGGCGGAATGCGGAAGAACCCAGCCAGGGCCGCCACGGACTGGCCGCTGCGGTTCATGTAGGTGGTGGGGATCAGCAGACGAACGTCGCGACCTTGGTGGGAGAATTTTCCGACCAGGCCGAAGTACTTCTTGTCGAGGCTCAGATTGACGCGTTCGCGCATCGCAAGGCGCTCAACGAAAAGGGCCCCTGCGTTATGCCGGGTCTGGTCGTATTCGGGGCCTGGATTACCCAGGCCGACGATCAGTTGAATGGCAGTCACTACAGGGGCCCTTTATCAGGCTGACGCAGAGTAAGAAATTACTCGGCTTCGCCTTCTTCCTTCACCACGCGGGAAGCATGGATGTTGGCAACTGCCAGGTCGTTGCCGTGGGCCAGGGCCACCAGCTCGACACCTTTCGGCAGGGTCAGGTCGGACAGGTGAACGGTCTGACCTACTTCGACCTTGGCCAGGTCAACTTCGATGAACTCCGGCAGGTCTTTCGGCAGGCAGGAGACTTCGACTTCGGAGATGGTGTGGGAAACTTCGCCGCCGCCTTGCTTCACGCCAACGGAGGTAGCTTCGTTGATGAAGTGCAGGGGAATGTGGGCGGTCAGTTTCTGGCCGGCAACTACGCGCTGGAAGTCAGCGTGCAGTACGAAGCCTTTGGCCGGGTGGCGCTGCAGGGCTTTGATCAGAACGGTTTCGGTCGCGCCGGAAACGTTCAGGGCGATCACGTGGCTGAAAGCAGCATCGTTTTCCAGCAGCTTGGCCAGGTCTTTGGCGAGCAGGCTTACGGATTGCGGGGCTTTCTCGCCGCCGTAAATTACAGCGGGAACCAGGTTGGCATTACGACGCAGGCGGCGGCTCGCACCTTTCCCCAGGTCAGAACGCGCTTCGGCATTCAGGGCAAAATCAGTCATTACACTTCTCCAAAATAGCCAAAACGCCCGTAATGCTTGCGACCAGCATCCGGGCGGTTGGGCAAATAGCCCCGCCGAGGCGGGGTGCTTTCGTCAGGGATGTCCTTAGCGGAACATCGCGCTGATCGATTCCTCATTACTGATGCGGCGGACCGCTTCAGCCACAACCGGCGCGATATCCAGCTGACGGATACGCGAGCAGGCTTGTGCCGCGGCGGACAGCGGGATGGTGTTGGTCACCACCAGCTCGTCCAGCACGGAGTTTTCGATGTTCTCGATGGCACGGCCGGACAGCACCGGGTGGGTGCAGTAGGCGTAGACCTTGGCTGCGCCGTGGTCCTTCAGGGCCTTGGCTGCGTGGCCCAGGGTGCCAGCGGTGTCGACCATGTCGTCGACCAGCACGCAGGTGCGGCCTTCGACATCGCCGATGATGTGCATGACTTCGGACTGGTTGGCCTTGGGACGACGCTTGTCGATGATGGCAAGGTCAACGCCCAGGGATTTGGCTACGGCACGTGCGCGAACCACGCCGCCGATGTCCGGGGAAACGATCATCAGGTTTTCGAAGCGCTGGTCTTCGATGTCATCGACCAGGACCGGAGAGCCGTAGATGTTGTCCACCGGAATGTCGAAGAAGCCCTGGATCTGGTCGGCGTGCAGGTCGACGGTAAGTACACGGTCGATGCCGACTACGGTCAGCATGTCAGCCACTACCTTGGCGCTGATGGCCACGCGGGCGGAACGCGGACGGCGATCCTGGCGGGCATAGCCGAAGTAGGGGATGACCGCAGTGATGCGGGAGGCCGAGGAACGGCGGAAGGCGTCAGCCATCACCACCAGTTCCATCAGGTTATCGTTGGTCGGTGCGCAAGTCGGCTGGATCAGGAAGACGTCCTTGCCGCGGACATTTTCATTGATTTCAGCACTGATTTCGCCGTCGGAGAACTTGCCTACGGAGGCATCACCGAGGGGAATATGCAGTTGACGTACGACGCGACGCGCCAGATCGGGGTTGGCATTCCCCGTGAAGACCATCATCTTGGACACGCGCAGTACCTGCCGGCTGAGGGTAGACCTGATGAATCAAAAAGCCGTTCAAAGGCCGTAGCTTTTGAACAGCTTTTTAAGTGTATGGCAGGGGCGGCTGGATTCGAACCAACGCATGGCAGGATCAAAACCTGCTGCCTTACCGCTTGGCGACGCCCCTAGAATTTTAACTTGCTGCGCAGTGCTTTCGTTGTGTGTACGTAAACCCTGTGGGGTTAATGGCAGGGGCGGCTGGATTCGAACCAACGCATGGCAGGATCAAAACCTGCTGCCTTACCGCTTGGCGACGCCCCTGTATCGTACAACCGAATGCCTTGCATTCCTTCTCAAGCCAGACCTTGAAGCTTGCGGTGCAACATCGAGATGTTACGTCCCTGAGCAACAAAGCTCGGCAGAGTGGCCGGAAGTTGGCGCGAGACTTTATCAGCATCGCTCTTGCTTGGGAAGCTCCCAAACACACAAGCTCCAGTGCCGGTCAATCTAGCTGATGTGAAATTATTCAACAAGATCAGCGCGTTACGTACATCTGGGTAACGCTTCTCGACCACCGGCTGACAGTCATTCCGACCGCCCCCCTCAAGAAGGCTGCGAACTTTAATGGGCGGAGAATTCCGTGTCAACTCAGGATCGGAGAAAACTTCTGCTGTGCTGACAAAGACTTGCGGCACCGCTACGAGGAACCAGGGCTCCGGCAGTTCCACTGGAGTCAGTTGCTCGCCGATACCTTCCGCGAAGGCGGCGCGGCCACGCACGAAGACCGGTACGTCGGCGCCCAGGGAGAGTCCAAGGGTGGCCAGGCGATCTTCGCTCCAGCCCAGGTGCCACAGGCGGTCCAGGGCGAGGAGGGCCGTGGCGGCGTCGGAGCTTCCGCCCCCGATCCCTCCTCCCATGGGTAGGCGCTTGTCCAGCCAGATGTCGGCTCCGAGGCAGCAGCCCGATTCGGCCTTCAGTTTGCGAGCAGCGCGGACGATCAAGTTGCTCTCATGGGGAACGCCGGGCACTTCGGTGCGCAGGTGGATTTCACCGTCCTGGCGCAGCGAGAAACCCAGTTCGTCGCCATGGTCGAGAAACTGGAAGAGTGTCTGTAGCTCGTGATAGCCATCGGCGCGACGGCCGAGGATGTGCAGCATCAGGTTGAGCTTGGCTGGAGCAGGCAGGATGAGTTGCGCGTCCTGCATTTCACTGGCCGAGCTGGCGTGGTTGCCAGTCCTTGATCACCAGGGTGACGTCGAGGTTCTCGCCGCTGAGCTTGATGCGCTCGGGCAGGGCATAGCCGTTCTGCTCGACATAGCTCAGGTAGTGCACTTGCCAGCCGTCCTGTTCCAGTTGGGCCAGGCGACTGGCTCCGTCGAGGGTCAGGCGGCTGCGAGTGTCGGGGGCTGGCAAGCCGCGCACCCACCAGAGCAAGTGGGACACCGGTAGGCGCCAGCCGAGCTGTTCTTCCAGGAGCGCTTCGGGGGTTTCGGCCTGGTAACGGCCCTGATTGGCTACTTCCAATTCGATCTTGCCCGGGCGGCCAGTCAGGCGCGCTGCACCACGGCCCAGCGGGCCGGAAAGGCGAATGTCGTAATAGTCCTGGCGCTGCAGCCAGAACAGGGTGCCGCTTCCCGAGTCCTTGGGGGCGCGGATGCCTACTTTGCCGCTGATCTGCCAGCCGTCGAGGGTGCTGACCTGGGCTTTGTGCGCATTCCAGGAGGCCTGGTTGCCTTGGCCTTCGAGGGTTTCATGGGGAGTCAGGGCAGCGCAGCCGGTGAGCAGGAGAAGCGCGCCAGCTGCCAGGAGGTTACGTAAACACATGGATCAGAGGGCTCCGGAGCCAGTCAGGCGTTGCAAGGTGTCACGGAGAATGGCGCTGTCAGGCTGCTTTTGCAGGGCATCAGCCCAGATCTTGCGGGCTTCGACCTGTTTGCCCTGGGCCCAGAGCACTTCACCCAGGTGCGCGGCGACTTCGTGGTCGGGGAACTCCTCGAGAGCCAGGCGCAGCAGCCGTTCGGCTTCAGGCAAGTTGCCCATGCGGTAATTCACCCAGCCGAGGCTGTCCAGGATGGCCGGGTCATCCGGGTTGAGCTTGTGGGCTTGTTCCACCAGCTTCTTGGCCTCGTCGTAACGCGTGGTACGGTCGGCCAGGGTGTAGCCAAGGGCGTTCAGCGCCATGGCGTTTTCCGGCTCGCGCTCGATGATGAAGCGCAGGTCCTTCTCCAATTGGGTCAGGTCGTTGCGCTTCTCGGCCAGCATGGCACGGGTATAGAGCAGATTGAGGTCATCGGGATACTGCTGCAGGCCCTGCTGGATGACCTTCCAGGCACGCTCGGGCTGCTGGCGCTCAGCCAGGCTTTCGGCTTCGATCAGGTAAAGCTGGATGGCGTAGTCCGGCTGGGCGTCACGGGCCTTGGCCAGGCGCGCTTCCGCTTCGTCGGGCTTGCCGCTTTCCAGAAGGATTTCCACCTGGCGCATTTGCGCCGGCAGGTAGTCATTGCCGGGACCGACCAGCGAATACTCAAGCAGCGCGCTGTCTTTGTCGCCACGCTTTTCATAGACCTGGCCAAGGTTGAAGTGCGCTGAATCGACGTGGCTGCCGCGCTCCACCAGTTCTTCCAGGTAGACCTGGGCCTCGTTCCAGGCTTCGCCTTCCAGGCAAACCAGCGCCAGGGAGTAGCGCAGGTCGTCGTCATCAGGGAATTGCTGGACCAGGCCGGAGAACTCGGATTTGGCTTCGTCCAGGCGACCTTGCTCTACCAGCATGCGGGCGTAAGTCAGTCGCAGGCGCTTGTCGTCCGGGTGCTGCTTGATGGCCTTCTGCAGCAGCGGAAGGGCCTCGTCGCCACGCTTGAGGCTTTGCAGCAGGCGAGCGCGCAGCAGGATCGGGGCAATTTCCTTGTCGTCGGAGGGCACCCCTTCGAGCAGATCGAGTGCTTCTTCGGTGCGGCCATCCTGTTGCAGCAGCACGGCCTTGCCAAATACCAGCTGGCTGTTGTCCGGGTACTTGGTCAGCAGGCGGTCAAAGCTTTGCAACAGGCCTGCGCGGGTATCGGCGTCGGTTTCCGCGGCAGAGAGCGCGAGAAAGTCGAAATGGGTGTCGCCCTGACCCTGGAGCACGTTCTCCATATAGGTCATGGCTTCGTCATAACGGCCGGAGCGCGCCAGTTGCACGGCTGCGGCGCGCTGGGCATCAAGGTTGTCGGGAGCGTTCTTGGCCCAGATCAGCGAGGTGTCCAGTGCGGCTTGGTCTGCGCCGAGGTACTCGGCGATGCGGAAGGCGCGCTCGGCTACAGCCGGGTCCTGTGTGGCGTTGGCCTGCTGGACATAGTTGCCGAGGGCGATGTCGAATCGGTTGCGCTGGCCAGCCAGTTCGGCGGCGAGCAGGGCGTAGAGGGTTTCGCGGTTGAACGAACCATAGACCTCGGGCTTGGCGGGCGCGGAGGCCTGGCTGCCTTCCTCGACCGGCGGGGTGCCGTCCGGGGACTTGTGGGTCAAGCTCTGACAGCCGCCGAGAAACAGCAGGGCGGTCAGCAACGCGAGGGATCTATTCATAGGAAGGAAGGCGACTAACCAGCGAGTGTCTCATCATGACACAAGCCGTCAGGCTAGCACATGGGGCGGGGCGGCAACCCGCGGGGGGCAAACCTGGTCGGGCAGACAATTATCGGCGGTGGTTGTCGTTGTTCGGGTGAAGTAGGACAATTGCGCGCCCTCCTGTTTCAGTTAGCGACCCTGCATGGCCTTCATTGCTCTTGGTATCAACCACAAGACCGCCTCGGTGGATGTCCGCGAACGCGTGGCTTTCACCCCCGAGCAGCTGGTTGAGGCCCTGCAGCAGCTGTGTCGCATAACGCCCAGCCGCGAGGCGGCGATCCTCTCCACCTGCAACCGCAGTGAGCTTTACCTGGAGCAGGACCACCCCAGCACCGATGAGGTCCTCGCCTGGCTGGCCGGTTACCACAACCTCAGCCTGGAAGAGCTGCGCGCCTGTGCCTATGTGCACCAGGACGATGCCGCCGTCCGCCACATGATGCGCGTTGCCTCCGGGTTGGACTCCATGGTCCTCGGAGAGCCGCAGATCCTCGGCCAGATGAAGTCCGCCTACGCCGTTGCCCGTGAGGCCGGTACGGTCGGTCCGCTGCTCGGCCGCTTGTTCCAGGCGACTTTCAGCACCGCCAAGACGGTGCGTACCGACACCGCCATTGGCGAGAACCCGGTTTCCGTGGCCTTCGCTGCCGTCAGCCTGGCCAAGCAGATCTTCTCCGACCTGCACCGCAGCCAGGCGCTGCTGATCGGCGCCGGCGAGACCATTACCCTGGTCGCCCGCCACCTGCACGAGCAGGGCGTGAAGCGCATCGTGGTCGCCAACCGCACCCTGGAGCGTGCCAGCATCCTGGCTGAAGAGTTCGGCGCTCATGCCGTGCTGCTGGCTGACATGCCCCAGGAACTGGTCAACAGCGATATCGTCATCAGCTCCACAGCAAGCCAGTTGCCAATTCTTGGCAAGGGCGCGGTGGAGCGTGCGCTGAAGCAACGTCGACACAAACCGATCTTCATGGTCGACATCGCTGTCCCGCGTGACATCGAGCCCGAAGTGGGTGAACTGGACGACGTCTACCTCTATACCGTGGACGACCTGCACGACGTAGTCGCGGAAAACCTGAAGAGCCGCCAGGGTGCAGCCCAGGCTGCCGAGGAGCTGGTGGGTGCTGGCGTCGAAGACTTCATGCAGCGCCTACGTGAGCTGGCCGCAGTTGACGTATTGCGAGCCTATCGCCAGCAGGCCGAACGTCTGCGTGACGAGGAAGTGACCAAGGCGCAGCGCATGCTGCAGAACGGCACTTCGGCCGAAGAAGTGCTGGCCCTGCTGGCCCGTGGCCTGACCAACAAGCTGCTGCACGCCCCCAGCGTGCAGCTGAAGAAACTCTCTGCCGACGGTCGCTTCGACGCGCTGGCCGTGGCCCAGGAACTCTTCGCCCTCGACGAGGGCTCGGATAAACGTTCGCAATGAAAGCTTCCCTGCTGAACAAGCTCGACCTCCTCCAGGACCGCTACGAGGAGCTCACCGCCCTGCTCGGCGATGCCGAAGTCATCAGTGACCAAGGGAAATTCCGTGCTTACTCCAAGGAGTTTGCCGAGGTCGAGCCGGTGATTCTGGCGTTTCGCGAGTTCCGCAAGGTCCAGAGTGATCTCGAAGGCGCCCAGGCGCTGCTCAAGGACAATGATCCGGACCTGCGTGAGATGGCCGAGGAGGAAGTCGCTCTCGCCCGCGAACAGTTGGTTGAGCTGCAAGACCGCCTGCAGCGCATGCTGCTGCCCAAGGACCCCAACGACGGTCGCAACGTGTTCCTGGAAATCCGCGCCGGTACCGGCGGCGACGAGGCGGCGATCTTCTCCGGCGACCTCTTCCGCATGTATTCCCGCTATGCCGAGCGCCAGGGTTGGCGGGTCGAGATTCTCTCCGAGAACGAGGGTGAGCATGGTGGCTACAAGGAAGTGATTGCCCGTGTCGAGGGGGACAATGTTTACGCCAAGCTCAAGTTCGAGTCCGGAGCGCACCGTGTGCAACGGGTGCCGGAAACCGAGTCACAGGGGCGCATCCATACCTCCGCTTGCACTGTCGCCGTGCTGCCGGAACCCGACGAGCAGGCCGCCATCGAGATCAATCCCGCCGATCTGCGCGTCGACACCTACCGCTCCTCGGGCGCCGGTGGTCAGCACGTCAACAAGACCGATTCGGCGGTGCGGATCACCCACATCCCATCGGGCATCGTCGTCGAGTGCCAGGAAGAGCGTTCCCAGCACAAGAACCGCGCCAAGGCCATGGCGTGGCTCGCAGCCAAGCTGAATGACCAGCAGGAAGCCGCCGCTCAAAAGGAAATGTCCGACACTCGTCGTTTGCTGGTGGGCTCGGGCGACCGTTCCGAGCGCATCCGTACGTACAACTACCCGCAGGGCCGGGTTA
Organism: Pseudomonas sp. OTU5201; assembly: GCF_038440135.1. NCBI lineage: Bacteria > Pseudomonadati > Pseudomonadota > Gammaproteobacteria > Pseudomonadales > Pseudomonadaceae > Pseudomonas > Pseudomonas sp. OTU5201. The sequence goes on from NZ_JASATC010000020.1 coordinate 67,419, forward strand.
CCGACCATCGCGTCAACCTCACTCTCTACGCCCTGGACGACGTCATGGCCGGGGGAGTGGATGCGGTGATCGAGCCATTGCTTGCCGAATACCAGGCCGACCAGCTCGCGGCTCTGGGAGACTGACGTGACCATCATCGCCAGCCTCCTCGGGCAAGCTCAGTTGCCTGACTCCCCCACCCCGCGCCTGGATGCCGAACTGCTGCTGGCTGCCGCCCTCAGTAAGCCGCGCAGCTTCCTGCACACCTGGCCAGAACGCGTGGTCTCCAGCGAAGTGGCTGAACGTTTCGCCAGCTACTTGCAGCGCCGCCGCATGGGTGAGCCGGTGGCTTACATCCTCGGCCACCAAGGCTTCTGGAGCCTGGACCTGGAGGTAGCACCCGATACCTTGATCCCGCGTCCGGATACCGAACTGCTGGTGGAAACGGCGCTGGCCCTGCTGCCGGCAAGTACCTCCAAGGTGCTTGACCTGGGTACTGGCACCGGAGCTATTGCCTTGGCCCTGGCATGCGAGCGCCTGGGCTGGGAGGTAACCGGTGTCGATCGCATATCCGCAGCCGTGGCGCTGGCCGAGCGCAACCGCGCGCGGCTCAAACTGAACAATGCCCGCTTCGTCGAGAGCCATTGGTTCTCCGCACTGGGCGAGCAACGCTTCGCGCTGATCGTCAGCAATCCGCCTTACATACCCTCCCAGGACCCGCACCTGGCTAAGGGGGACGTGCGTTTCGAACCGACCAGTGCCCTGGTCGCCGGCGCCGATGGTCTGGACGACATCCGCCTGATCATCCGGGACGCACCCAAGCACCTGCTGCCTGGTGGCTGGTTGCTGCTGGAACATGGTTACGACCAGGCTCCGGCCGTGCGTGACCTGTTGGCCCGCCAGGGCTTTCAGCACGTGGAAAGCCGCCGCGACCTGGGTGACCACGAACGCATCTCCCTCGGACAATGGCCATGCTGAGCGATCAGGAACTCCTTCGCTACAGCCGGCAGATCCTCCTGCCGCAGATCGACGTCGACGGCCAACTGCGGCTGAAGCAGAGCAGTGCCCTGATCGTCGGCCTCGGAGGCCTGGGTTCTCCGGTCGCCCTCTACCTGGCCGCAGCCGGAGTAGGTGAGCTGCACCTGGCAGACTTCGACACCGTCGACCTGACCAACCTGCAGCGACAGATCGTCCACGACAGCAACAGCGTCGGGCAACGCAAGGTCGATTCGGCCCTGGCCCGCCTTGCTGCGTTGAATCCGGACGTGCACCTGGTGCCGCACTCCCGTGCGCTGGATGAGGATTCCCTGGCCGCCGCTGTCGCTGCGGTGGATCTGGTACTGGACTGCACCGACAATTTCGGTACTCGCGAAGCCGTCAACGCCGCTTGCGTGGCAGCCGGCAAACCGCTGGTGTCTGGCGCTGCAATTCGTCTCGAGGGCCAGCTTTCGGTCTTCGACCCGCGTCGCGACGACAGCCCTTGCTACCACTGCCTCTACGGTCATGGCAGTGAAGCCGAGCTGACTTGCAGCGAAGCCGGCGTGGTCGGTCCACTGGTTGGCCTGGTGGGCAGCCTGCAGGCATTGGAAGCGCTGAAGCTGCTGGCCGGATTCGGTGAGCCCATGGTCGGCCGCTTGTTGCTGGTGGATGCCCTGGGCAGTCGCTTCCGCGAACTGCGGGTCAAGCGCGACCCCGCCTGCGAAGTCTGCGGTGTCCGGCATGCCTGAGGCGGCCACGATCGGCGTCTTCGACTCGGGCGTTGGCGGCCTCTCCGTCCTGCGGGAAATCCGCACACTGTTGCCCCGCGAATCGCTGCTGTACGTGGCCGACAGTGGCCATGTCCCCTACGGTGAAAAGAGCGCCGACTTCATCCGCGTACGCAGCCATCACATCGCCGAGTTCCTGCTTGGGCAGGGCGCCAAGGCGCTGGTGCTGGCCTGCAACACCGCGACCGTGGCGGCCGTAGCCGATCTGCGCGAGCGTTACCCACAGCTGCCCATTGTCGGCATGGAGCCCGCAGTAAAGCCGGCAGCGGCGGCCACGCGCAGTGGTGTCGTGGGCGTACTGGCGACCACGGGCACGCTGAAGAGCGCCAAGTTCGCTGCGCTGCTGGATCGCTTCGCGGGGGACGTGCGGGTGATTACCCAACCCTGTCCGGGACTGGTGGAGCGCATCGAAGCCGGCGACCTCATGGGCCCGGAGACGCGTGCCCTGTTGTCTGGCTATGTCGAGCCGCTGTTGGCCGAGAGGTGCGATACGTTGATCCTCGGTTGCACCCACTACCCGTTTCTGCGTCCGTTGTTGCGCCAGATGGTGCCGGACTCCGTCAGCCTGATCGATACCGGTGCGGCAGTTGCCCGACAGCTCCAACGTCTGCTGGATGCACGTGGTCTGCTGGCGGACGGGGAGGCGAAGCAATGTCGTTTCTGGTCGAGTGGCGACCCGGCGATGATGCAGGAAATCCTGCCGGTGCTCTGGGGCGAGTCCGCCCGCGTGGACAAGTTCCCTAACTGACCGAAAAGTCCGCCAGATTTCTTTCCCCGCTTAAAAAGCTATCTATAATCGCAACTAGGTATTAACACGTTCTTTCAGCACTTCAGAAAAAGGACTGTTTTCATGAAGAAGCTTTTCTGCTGGGCCGCCGCAGCAGCCATGTCTATCGGTCACATTGCTTCCGCTCAGGCGGCGGATGTTTCTTTGGATATAGGCCAGACTGGCGAGTCCACGATGGTGTATCGCTTGGGGACCCAGTTCGATTTCTCCAGCAGCTGGTTCCAGAGCGACGTGGGTCGCCTGACCGGTTACTGGGACGCCGCCTACACCTACTGGGAAGGTGACGAGACCTCTAGCAACCACAGCCTGTCCTTCTCGCCGGTGTTCGTCTATGAATTCGTCGGTGAGACTGTGAAGCCCTACATCGAAGCCGGTATCGGCGTTGCCGTGTTCGAAAACACCGATCTGGAAGACAATGACCTGGGCTCGTCCTTCCAGTTCGAAGACCGCCTGGGCCTGGGGTTGCGCTTCGCCAACCAGGAAGTCGGCGTACGTGCCATGCACTATTCCAACGCCGGTATCAAGCAGCCGAACGATGGCGTAGAGACTTATACCCTGCACTATCGCCTGTCCTTCTGAGGCGAATCTGCAGCACAAAAAAACGGACCAAGTGTCCGTTTTTTGTTGGCTTTGCGTTGATCCGCCAAGTTGCGCGCGCGTGGTTTCACCCAACCTGCAAGCGCGGCCCCGCCGGCGTTGGGTGAGTTCCCGGAGGCCCAACAATTGCCCGCGTGGCCCGCAGGCCTGAGTCTTCGTCACACGACCCGTTCCGAAAGATTCCTGAACGCCGCCAAGGCACGTTCACGGCTTGCGGAGAGATCCACCAGCGGTGGGGGATAGCCCGGCGCGCCGAACAGGCCGCCGAGGCTTGCCGGGTTGTGGATATCCCGCTTGTCCAGGTGGGCGAGTTCAGGCAGCCATTGGCGCAGGAAGCGACCGTCCGGGTCGAACTTCTGCGACTGGCTGATGGGGTTGAAGATGCGGAAGTAGGGGGCTGCATCGGTACCGGTGGACGCGCTCCATTGCCATCCGCCGTTATTCGCCGCCAGGTCACCGTCGATCAGGTGGCGCATGAACCAGCGCTCGCCTTCGCGCCAGTCGATCATCAGGTTTTTGGTGAGGAACATGGCCACCACCATGCGCAGACGGTTGTGCATCCATCCGCTGGCGAGTAGCTGGCGCATGGCAGCGTCAACGATGGGAAAGCCAGTGCGGCCCTGTTGCCAGGCTTCCAGTTCATCTGGCGCGTGGCGCCAGACAAGGGCTTCGGTTTCCTGGCGGAAGGGGCGATGCCGGGAGATGCGTGGGTAGCCGACCAGGATGTGCTTGTAGAACTCGCGCCAGAGCAGTTCATTGATCCAGCAGACGGTGCCGGCATTGCCACTGTCGAATTCGCCCTGATTGTTGCGCAGTGCCGCGTGCAGGCATTGGCGGGGCGATAGCACACCCGCCGCGAGGTATGGCGAGAGCTGGCTGGTGCCTGGCTGGGCGGGGAAGTCGCGGCGTTTCTCGTAGCACCAGAGCTCCTCCAGTGCAAAGGCGTCCAGGCGTTCGAGGGCAGCCTCTTCGCCGGCGGGCCAGAGCTGGCGCAGGCTTTCCGGCGGCGTGGGGAAGCCGTCCACCATGGCCGGTGGCGTGTCACTGGGGATGCCCAGCTTGTCCTGCGCCCTGGGCGGTGGCAGGCAACTCGGCATGGCGATGTGCAGGCGCTGATAGCAGACCTTGCGGAATTGGCTGTAGACCTGGAAGTAGCTCCCAGATTGAGTCAACACACTGCCGGGGCGGAAGAACAGTTGGTCGAGATGGCTGCGCAGGACAATGCCGTCTGCGGCCAGCCGCTCGGCCACCTGGCGGTCGCGGTGGGTTTCGTTGATGCCGTACTCCTCGTTCACCTGGACGGAGCTGATATCGAACTCGCGGCAGAGGTCATGCACCACGGACGGGGCGTCGGCCCAGGTTTCGGCGCGGCGAATCAGCAGCGGCACGTTCACCCGGCCCAGCGCGCGGGCGAGTGTGGCGAGGTTGCGCAGCCAGAAGTCCACCTTGGCCGGTGCGTCGTCATGCGCCTGCCACTGGCCGGGGCTGACGATGTACAAGGCGAGGGTGGGGCCGGCCGCCATGGCGACGTGCAAGGCACTGTTGTCCTGCACGCGCAGGTCGGTGCGGAACCACATGAGTTGGCGCATGGCGCGTTCCTTTATCGGTTGAGTAGCAGGCCCAGGTTGGCAAGGGCTTGCAGGGCGTCCAGCGGGCCTTCGGCCAGGGTGGCGCCGGGGGCGAGTTCAGCCTGGTGGATGGCCGCGGCGGGACCGCCCAGCAGGCATGGACAGGGGTGGCCTTCGAGCAGTCGGGGCAACTGGCCGGCAGCGAGCGGCTGGCTGGAGTAGAACAGCAGGGCGCGGGGTTGGATCTGCGCCATGGCCAGTGTTAGTTCGGCGGCGGGCACCGGCCAGTCGAAGACTTCCACCGCGCAGTCGGCGCTGCTGACGAGCCAGGCCGTCAGCCAGAGGCCTGGCTCCATGGGCAGGTCGGAGGCGTTGACCAGGAGGATCGGCGCGGCGCTGTACTGGCGGTTGTTGTGGTAGAGGCGTGTGCCGAGCTTGGTGCGCAGCCAGGAGTAGAGGAACACGCGCTCCACCTGACCTCCGAACTGGGTGCGCCAGCGCTGCTCCAGGTCTTGTAGCAGGGGCTGTAGCAACTGGCGGTAGAGCGTCTGGGGCGGATACAGCGCCATGGCTGCGTTGAAGCACTCATCCAGCTGGCGCTCGGCGAGGTTGCCGATGGCCTCCAACAGGTGCCGGCGCTGCTCTTCCCAGGGTGAGTCGGAGGAGGTATCGAGAGATGCCGGTGCGTCTTGGCCCTTGAGCAACCCCTTGACCTGACCCACCGCGACGCCCCGGTCCAGCCAGGTGAGGATCAGGTGGATGCGCGCCACTTCCTCCCGGGTATACAGGCGGTGGCCCTTGCTGGTGCGAAGCGGCACGATCAATCCGTAGCGGCGTTCCCAGGCGCGTAGGGTTACCGGGTTGACGCCAGTCTGGCGCGCCACTTCACGGATCGGTAGCAGGCCGCGGGCGAGGGCAGCTTGGTAGTCGTTGCCCGTTGGGTTGTCGCGGGTGATGTCCATGGCTAGAGGGCGTTGCGCAGACTGAGTTCTTCCGGGTGCGGCTGCAGGTAGACCTGCTGGGCGATGTATCGGTCTGGGTGACCGTTGAAGTGGTGCTTGAGCAGGGTGATAGGCACAACCAGTGGGACCACGCCGCTGCGGTACTGCTCGATCAGGCGCTGGAGTTCGGCCTTTTCGGGGCGGCTGAGGTGAGGCTTCAGGTAGCCGCTGAGGTGCTGCAGCACATTGCTGTGGGTTCCGCGGGTGGCGCATTTCCTCAGGGCGACCATCAGGGCCGAGAAGTAACGCGGGCCGATCTCATCCGCGGGCTGTGCGCCGATGCCGCCGAGCAGGCGACCAAGGACCTTGTACTGCACCGGGTCGTTCGCCATGAGTTGGTACTTGTAGCGAGAGTGGAAAGCGATGATCGACTTGTGACTCAGGCCCTCGCGACGCAGCGCCTGCCATTGGGCGTACGCGTAGACACGCGTGAGGAAGTTTTCCCGCAGGACCGGGTCATTGAGGCGACCGTCTTCTTCCACTGGCAGGTCCGGACGGCGGGCACAGAAGGCGCTGGCGAAGATTCCGCGGCCGCCCCCTTCGCTCGTATGGCCGTTGGCCTGGTAGACCTTGACCCGTTCCAACCCGCAGGACGGGGATTTCTGCATGAAGATGTAGCCGCTGATGTCGTCGAGCTGCGTTGCCATGATTTCGCCGAACTCTGCCAGCGCTTCGGTGTGGTCGCGTTGAGGTTCGCGGCTGTTCACTGCGCGCGGGGCAACGGCGTCGCCCACCAGACGGATGGGTTCGCGGGGAATGCCGAGGCCAATGGCCACTTCCGGGCACAGGGGCACGAAATCGAAATGCTCTGCCAGGCTGCGGCTGCATAACCGCGATTCCTTGTGCCCGCCATTGAAGCGCACGGGGTTGCCGAGGAGGCAGGCGCTGATGCCCAGTTTGGGGCGCTGGGGAAAATCGAAGGGCATGGGGAGATTCCTGGACATGAGTTATACAAGTCCTGATTTATGTATAGCTTTTAAGGAATAATAGAAACAAAATTGTACAAGTCAAATGCCTTGTACAAGTTTTGGGGGCGGGGTCAGTGCCAGCCGATCTGCCAGCGGCGGGTGTCGGCCAGGGCGCGCCAGGGCAGGCGCTGGCTGCGGTGGCTGTGCACTGCTTCGAGTTCCACAGCACATATCACGCCGACGTCATCGACGATGAGACGGCTGACCAGAAAGTGTTTTTCGCGGTCGGACGGCTCTATGGCCGTCCATTTCGAGAGCAGCAGTTTTCGCGGGTTCAACCGCGGCGCGGTCACAGGTGTTCGAGCAGTCGACGTGCGGCTTCCTGGCCGCTGAGCCAGGCGCCTTCCACGCGGCCGGACAGGCACCAGTCACCGCAGGCGTACAGTCCCAGGTCGGCGTCGGCGAGGGCACCCCACTGGTGCGCCTGGCTTGGCCGGGCATAGAGCCAGCGATGGGCCAGGCTGAAATTCGGGGCTGGTACGGCACAGCCGATCATCTCGGCGAATGCGCCATGGAGGTGCTCGATCACCGCTTCCTTGGGCATGTCCAGGTGTTGCTTGCTCCAGGCACTGGTGGCGTGCAGGACCCAGGTGTCCAGACTGGCTTCGCGACCTGGCTTGGAGCGGTTGCGAGCGAGCCACTCTAGCGGACTGTCTTGCAGGAAACAGCCTTCTACGCGGGTGTCCAGTGGTTCGTTGAAACCCATCGCCACGGCCCAGGTCGGCTCCATGGCAACGCTTGCGGCGGCGCCGGCCAGTTTGGGGGCGGCGGCCAGCAATGCAGCAGCCTGAGGTGCTGGCGTGGCGACGATCACATGGCTGAAGGGGCCGTGGCTGAGGCCTTCGGCATCCTGCAGGCCCCAGTGGCGTTCGCCACGGAAGACCTCGGTGATGCGACAGGCGAAGTTCACCGGCAGGGCGCCGAGCAGGGCGCGGGTGATGGCGCTCATGCGTGGTGTGCCGACCCAGCGGATCTGCTCGTCGGGGGAGGGCAGCAGACGGCCTTCGCTGTAGTTGTAGAGGCTCGGTGACCACTCGGCGACCCAGCCTCGGTCGCGCCATTGCTGCACCACTTCGGCGAAGCGGCGGTCGCGGGCGGTGAAGTACTGCGCGCCAAGGTCAACCGAGCCGGAATCGCTGCGCTTGCTGGCCATGCGCCCGCCACTGCCGTGGCTCTTGTCGAAGAGTTCCACGTCCTGCCCAGCCGCATGGAGCGCCTGGGCGGCGGAGAGGCCGGATATACCGGTACCGATGATGGCGATAGGTGCACTCATGGTCTACCTCGTTACCTATGGCTACAGGCTACGCTTTAGACAAGACCTGTACAATATTCAAGCGTTGTACAGGTTGGTCGGTTCCAATCGCGGATGCCTGTATTTCTGACGGTGCGTGGCCCAATCCGGGGCACGTCGAAACGTCATAAACCAGACTAGGGCGATATCCGCACTTAGCGCCATGCGAGGAGGATGCCATGCACATATTGCTGACCGGCGGTACTGGTCTGATCGGCCGGGCGCTCTGCCAACGATGGCTGGCTGAGGGGCATCAGCTCACAGTCCTGAGCCGCCGACCGCAAGGCGTCGCCAGCCTGTGCGGCCGTGCGGTGCGTGGCATCAGTCAGTTTTCCGACTATGGCGACGAGCCTCTGGACGCCATCGTCAACCTGGCCGGCGAACCCATCGCTGATCGCCCCTGGAGCAACAAGCGCAAGGCACAGCTTTGGGGCAGCCGCATCACCCTCACCGAGCAGCTGCTTGAGTGGTTGGAAAAGCGCGCCCAGATGCCGCGGGTGCTGCTCAGCGGCTCGGCGGTAGGCTGGTACGGCGATGGTGGAGAGCGGGAGCTGACCGAGGATTCACCGCCTGTAACCGACGACTTCGCCAGCCAGCTCTGCGTGGCCTGGGAAGAGACCGCGCAACGCGCCGACGCACTTGGCATCCGTGTGGTGCTGGTGCGCACCGGTTTGGTGCTGGCGCGTGACGGTGGTTTCCTCAAGCGTCTGGTGCCGCCGTTCAAGTTGGGGCTGGGTGGTCCCTTGGGCAATGGCCGGCAATGGATGCCCTGGGTACATCTGGATGATCAAATCGCCCTGATCGATTTTCTCTTGCGGCAGGACGATGCGCGCGGTCCCTATAATGCGTGCTCGCCGCAGCCGGTACGCAACCGCGACTTCGCCCGCAGCCTCGGGCGTGCGTTGGGGCGACCGGCTTTCATGCCGGCGCCGGCGTTCGTCCTGCGTCTGCTGCTGGGCGAACTGTCCGGCTTGCTGCTGGGCGGGCAGCGCGCGGTGCCGGCCCGGTTGCGGGCGGCAGGTTTCACCTTTGCATTCACCGATCTTGACATGGCACTCGGCGACCTGCTGAAGCCTAAGGATGTTTGATGACTGATCATGCGTTGCTGCTGGTCAACCTGGGATCTCCGGCTTCCACCACGGTGGAGGACGTACGGAGCTACCTCGACCAGTTCCTCATGGACCCTTACGTGGTTGACCTGCCCTGGCCGCTGCGGCGCCTACTGGTTTCGCTGATCCTGATCAAGCGCCCGGCGCAGTCGGCCCACGCCTATTCGTCCATCTGGTGGCCGGATGGCTCGCCGCTGATTGTTCTCAGCCGTGAGCTGCAGGAGGCCATCGGCCCGCACTGGCCCCATGGTCCGGTGGAGCTCGCCATGCGCTACGGCGAACCCTCGATCGAACGCGCGCTGTGCAAATTGGCAGGGCAGGGCGTTAAACGCGTCACCCTGGCACCGCTCTATCCGCAGTTCGCCGACAGCACCACCACAACTGCCATCGAAGAGGCACGTCGGGTGATCCGCGAGCAGGGCCTGAAGCTGGAGGTGTCGGTGCTGCCTCCCTTCTTTGCCGAGCCGGACTACCTGGACGCCCTGGTGGCCAGCGCCAAGCCTTACCTGGAGCAGGAGTTCGACCACCTGCTGCTGAGCTTCCACGGGTTGCCCGAGCGGCATATCCGCAAGCTGGTGAAAGGCATCGACCCGCAGCACGACTTGCGTGCCCCGGACAGCCGTGGCGTCAGCGACCAGGTCCTGGCGGTCTGCTACCGCAGCCAGTGCCAGCGCACCGCTGAAGCCTTCGCCGAGCGCGCCGGCTTGAAGCCCGGACAGTGGTCGGTGTCCTTTCAATCCCGCCTGGGCCGGGACAAGTGGATCGAGCCCTATACCGAGGCCCGCCTCGACGAGCTGGCGAAGCAGGGCGTGAAGAAGCTGCTGGTGATGTGCCCAGCCTTCGTGGCCGACTGCATCGAAACGCTGGAGGAAATCGGCCAGCGCGGCAGCGAGCAGTTCCAGGAAGCCGGTGGTCGAGAGCTGGTGCTGGTGCCGTGCATGAATAGTCATCCGCAGTGGGTGTCGGCGCTAGCCCGGCTCTGCGAGACGGCCGTAAGGCCGCTCTGAAGTTATCAGCCGGAGTGCATGGTGCGCATTCACTCTGCCTATATCGTGTGATCTGCGGTATTCAGGCTGTCCATGGCCACCTAAGCTGGGTTCTTCTTCAACCGTCGTGCGCCGCACCGGCGGCGCCGAGGAGAGCCCAGTGCAGAACAAGAACAACGGCTACCCCTCGAGCCTGAGCGCGTGGACCACTGTCGCCATCCTGATGGTGGCGTATGTGTTGTCCTTCATCGACAGGCAAATCCTCAACCTGCTGGTGGAGCCCATCCGCCGCGACCTGGCCATCAGCGACACGCAGATGAGCTTGCTGATGGGCTTGTCCTTCGCACTTTTCTATACCGTTTGTGGCATCCCCCTTGGGCGTCTGGCCGATAGCCGCAGCCGTCGCGGGCTGATCGCGGTCGGCGTGCTGTTCTGGAGCGCCGCCACCGCAGCTTGCGGCATGGCCAAGCTCTACTGGCAGTTTCTGCTCTGCCGCATCGGCGTTGGCGTGGGCGAGGCGGCGTTATCGCCGGCGGCCTATTCGCTGATCGCTGACAGTTTTCCCAAGGAGCGTCGTGCCACCGCCATCAGCGTCTATTCCATGGGCGTCTATCTCGGCTCCGGGCTGGCCTTCCTGCTCGGTGGGCTGGTGATCAAGTTCGCTTCCGCACAGGGCGACGTGCACTTGCCGCTCGTGGGCGAGGTGCGGCCCTGGCAGTTGATTTTCCTGGCCCTCGGCGCGGCAGGCGTACTTTTCACCTTGTTAATGCTGGCCGTGCGTGAACCCCAGCGGCGCGGCGTTGGCGCCGGCGTGGTGGTGCCCCTTGCGGAAGTCGGTCGCTACCTGCGCAGCAACCGGCGCACCGTGATTTGCCACAACTTCGGCTTCGCCGGCCTGGCCTTCGCCGGTTATGGCAGCGCCGCCTGGATTCCCACCTTCTACATTCGCACCCACGGCTGGGACGCCGGCCAGGTGGGCGTGATCTACGGCAGCCTGGTGGCAGTATTCGGCTGTCTCGGCATCGTCTTCGGTGGACGGCTGGCGGACTGGATGGCCAAGCATGGTCGGGCCGACGCCAACATGCGTGTCGGCCTGTTCGCCGCCGTGGGGGCGCTGCCGCTCGTGGCGCTCTTCCCGCTGATGGACGATGCCTTCTGGGTCACGGTGCTGATGGCGCCCACGGTGTTCTGCCTGAGCATGCCCTTCGGCGTGGCGCCGGCGGCGATCCAGGAGATCATGCCCAACGCCATGCGGGGTCAGGCTTCGGCGATCTACCTTTTCGTGATCACCCTGATCGGCCTGGGGTTCGGCCCCACGGCTGTCGCCCTGGTGACCGACTACGTCTTCGCCGACGACAAGGCCCTGCGTTACTCGTTGCTGATCGTCACGACCCTTGCGGTGGCCAGTTCGGTGGTGCTGCTGGGGGCCGGCTTGAAGCCGTACCGCGAAAGCTTGAAGCGCCTGCAGCAGTGGGGCGTGGATTCGCAGGACGAGACGATGCTTCGCGAGGCACAACCTTCCACATAGGTTGTGGCTGAGTGCAACGAAGCCCAACCGGTGTGGTGGATATCGTTGGGCTTTGCGTAGCTCAGCCACAACCTGCGGGACAAGCAGGCAAAAAAAGCCCCGCATCGCGGGGCTGTTTCATGGCGCTGCCTCAGATGTGCGGCGCATCGTCCGGGCTCTGATGCTTCCAGGTCTGGTGGCCCGGAAGTATCAGGTTGAGGGCGATGGCGACGATGGCGCAGAGGGCGATGCCTTTCAGGCCGAAGTCGTCCTGGCCGGTGCCGGTGCCCACCAGCATGCCGCCGATGCCGAATACCAGGGTCACGGAGACGATCACCAGGTTGCGCGCCTCGGCCAGGTCCACCTGGTGGCGGATCATGGTGTTCAGGCCAACCGCGGCGATGGAACCGAACAGCAGGCAGAGGATGCCGCCCATGACCGGTACCGGGATGCTCTGCAGAATGGCGCCGAACTTGCCGATGAAGGCCAGGCCGACGGCGAAGACCGCTGCCCAGGTCATGATCTTCGGGTTGTAGTTCTTCGTCAGCATCACTGCGCCGGTCACTTCCGCGTAGGTGGTGTTCGGCGGGCCGCCGAACAGGCCGGCGGCCGAGGTGGCGAGGCCGTCGCCCAGCAGGGTGCGGTGCAGGCCGGGCTTCTTCAGGTAGTTGCGGCCGGTCACGCTGCCCACTGCGATCACCCCGCCGATGTGCTCGATTGCCGGGGCCAGGGCCACCGGGACGATGAACAGGATGGCTTGCAGGTTGAACTCGGGGGCGGTGAAGTTCGGCAGTTCCAGCCACGGCGCGGCAGCGATCCTGGCGGTGTCGACCACGCCGAACCAGAAGGACAGGGCGAAACCAACCAGCACACCGGAGATGATGGGCACCAGGCGGAAGATGCCCTTGCCGAAGACGGCGACGATCAGGGTGGTCAGCAGCGCCGGCATGGAAATCCACATGGCGGTGGCGTAGGGAATCAGCTCGGCGCCGTCACCGCCCTTGCCCATGGCCATGTTGGCGGCGATGGGGGCCATGGCCAGGCCGATGGAGATCACCACTGGGCCGATCACCACCGGCGGCAGGAGGCGGTCGATGAAACCGGTGCCTTTGATCTTCACGGCAAGACCAAGGAAGGTGTAGACGAAGCCCGCCGCCACCACGCCGCCCATGGTCGCGGCCAGGCCGAACTGGCCCTTGGCGAGGATGATGGGGGTGATGAAGGCGAAGCTGGAGGCCAGGAATACAGGCACCTGGCGTCCGGTGACCAACTGGAACAGCAGGGTGCCAAGGCCGGCGGTGAAGAGCGCTACGTTCGGGTCCAGTCCGGTGATCAACGGCATCAACACCAAGGCGCCGAAGGCCACGAAAAGCATCTGTGCGCCGGAGATGACCTGACGCCAGAGCGGGTCCTTGAATTCGTCACTCATCGATCAGTTTTCCTTCTGCTTGGTGCCGAAGATCTTGTCGCCGGCATCGCCGAGGCCCGGGATGATGTAGCCGTGCTCGTTGAGCTTCTGATCGATGGAGGCGGTGAAGATCATGACGTCCGGGTGGGCATCGTTGACGACCTTGATGCCTTCGGGTGCGGCGACCAGCACCATGGCACGGATTTCCTTGCAGCCGGCGCGTTTGAGCAGGTCGATGGTCGCGACCATGGAGCCGCCGGTGGCCAGCATCGGGTCGATGATCAGCGCCAGGCGCTCGTCGATCTCCGGCGCAAGCTTCTCCAGGTAGGTGTGGGCTTCCAGGGTTTCCTCGTTGCGGGCCACGCCGACGGCGCTGACCTTGGCGCCTGGGATCAGGCTCAGCACGCCGTCGAGCATGCCGATGCCGGCGCGCAGGATGGGCACCACGGTGATCTTCTTGCCGGCGATCTTCTCGACCTGCACAGTGCCGGCCCAGCCCTGGATTTCGTAGTTTTCCAAGGGCAGGTCATTGGTCGCTTCGTAAGTCAGCAGGGCGCCGACTTCCTGTGCCAGTTCGCGGAAGTTCTTGGTGCTGATGTCGGCGCGGCGCATCAGGCCGAGCTTGTGGCGGATCAGCGGGTGGCGGATCTCACGGATGGGCATGGGAGGGTTCTCCGGCGGGCTGGCAAAAAAATTGCGTTAGCTTAATCCATTGATCACGGGCTGTGCTGCACTGACTGGTGGGTCCCGGCCGCTGATGTCGCGGTCAGGCAAGGAACTGTCACACGCGGCAGCAGCCTGCTGCAGTATGGTCGACACTCGTCCGTCGGGGCTTGCTCCGGGGCAGGCGGATGGGTACCTTTGCCGACTTTTATCTTGACGCCCCGTTCAAGTTTTCACCGGGAACCGTGCATGTTCCCCGCCGAACCCAGAGGAATTGCCATGTCCGCCGATCTCGCACACATCCGCCAGGTAATGGCCGAAGCCGACTGCCTGTACACCGAAACCCAGGTCGAGGCGGCCATCGCCCAGGTCGGCGAAGCCATCAACGGTGAGCTGGCCGAGCGCAATCCGGTGGTCTTCTGCGTGATGAACGGCGGTCTGATCTTCGCCGGCAAGCTGCTGCCCAAGCTGAACTTCCCGCTGGAGCTGTCCTACCTGCACGCCACCCGCTACCGCAACGAAACCAGCGGCGGCGAGCTGTTCTGGAAGGCCAAGCCGGAAATCTCCTTCATCGACCGCGATGTGCTGATCATTGACGACATCCTCGACGAGGGGCACACCCTGGCCGCCATCATCGACTTCTGCAAACACGCCGGTGCCGCCAACGTGCATACCGCCGTGCTGATCGACAAGACCCACGACCGCAAGGCCCGCCCGGACTTGAAGGCCGATTACGTGGGCCTGCCCTGCGAAGACCGCTACATCTTCGGCTACGGCATGGACTACAAGGGCTACTGGCGCAACGCCGCGGGTATCTTCGCGGTCAAGGGACTCTGAGCCATGGGCGCGCCACGTTTCCTCGATCAGGGCCTGTTCGCCGAATTGGCCGAGAAAGCTGCGGCGAGCCCGCGCAAGCGCCAGCACCATAACTTCCATGCCATGGAAGAGTCCTGCCATCGCATGGCGGTGGGGCTGCAACCCGAAACCTATATCCCGCCGCACCGGCACCTGTCCGCCGACAAGGCGGAAAGTTTGCTGGTGCTCAAGGGCCGTCTGGGCCTGCTGATTTTCGATGAAGGCGGCAAGGTGACCGACAAGCGCGAGCTGGTCGCCGGCGGTGATTGCATTGGCGTCGACCTGCCGCCAGGCGTGTTCCATGCCCTGGTGGTGCTGGAGCCGGACAGCCTGCTGTTCGAGTGCAAGGCCGGTCCTTACCGTCCGGTTGGCGAAGGCGAGCACCCGGCCTGGGCACCTCGCGAGGGTGAGCCAGGTGCGGCCGATTACCTGGCCTGGATGCGCTCGCTGTTCGTTTGAGGCGCATCGCTGTCCAGCCATTGCAGCGCCTTGGCCCGCGCTTGTTCCAGCGACTGCACATAGGCCAGGCGTCCGCTCTCCCGGTGGACGCCAGCGCGGCGGAGTTTCAGTCGCACTCGAGGTGAGGTGCCCACCAGCACCAGTCCTACGCCTTGGCGGCTGTAGTCGTGCAGCAGGTTCTCCAGGGCGGCCAGCGCCGTCATGTCCAGCATGGGAACCGCCCCCATTTCGACGATCACCACCTTCACCTCGGGGTTGAAACGGCGAAGCACGCTCAGGGCTTTCTCGGCTGCACCGAAGAACAGCGGCCCGCGAATAGCGTAGGCCAGCACCTGTTCGGGCAACTCGTGCAGAGCTTCGTGGAAGTGACGTGGTAGCGGGGCCGTGTCGGTGAGGTCACTCATGCGCTTGATGAACAGGCCCGCGGCCAGCAACAGGCCAACACCTACCGCCAGCACCATATCGAACAATACCGTCAGTATCAGGCAGGTCAGCAGCACCAACACGTCATTGCGCGGTGCGATGCGCAGGGTATGCGCCACATGCCGTGCCTCGCTCATGTTCCAGGCCACCATTAGCAGCAGTGCGGCCAGCGCGGCCATGGGCAGGTAGCTGAACAGCGGCGCGAGCAGCAGCATCGCCAGCAGGACCACGCCGGCGTGAATGATGGCGGCGATGGGCGAACGCGCTCCGGCACGGACGTTCGCGGCGCTGCGGGCGATGGCAGCGGTGGCAGTGATACCGCCGAACAGTGGTGCGACCAGATTGCCCAGGCCCTGGCCGACCAGTTCGGCATTGGGATCGTGGCGCGTGCCGGCCATGCCGTCGGCCACGACGGCACAGAGCAGCGATTCGATGGCGCCGAGCATGGCGATGGCGAAGGCCGGCGCCAGCAACTGGCGAATCAGCTCGAAGGACAGGCCAAGGGGCTGGCCATCCGGTCCGGGCAGTTGCCAGGGCCAGGCTAACGTCGGGAGGAAGGGCGGAATGCCGGGGTGGCTGACGCCGTCCACCACGTAGCTGAAGCGCTCGCCGAGGGTGGCGACAGGCAGGTTCATGGCCTCCAGCAGCAGGCCGAGCAGGGCTCCCATGGCCAGGGCCACGAGATGACCCGGCACTTTGGGCACCAGGCGCGGCCAGAACACCAGTACTGCGAAGCAGGCGATGGCCACCAGGGTGTCGCCGAGGTGAGTGGTCGGCAGCGCTTCGCCCAGCAGGCGTAACTGGTCCACATAGTTCTGCGGCGTCTGCGCCAGCTGCAGGCCCAGAAGGTCCTTGATCTGCAGGGTAGCGATGACGATGCCGATGCCGGCAGTGAAGCCCAGGGTCACCGGATAGGGGATGAACTGGATCAGCCGGCCCAGGCGCGCCAGGCCCATGGCGATGAGGATCAGCCCGGCCATCAGGGTACAGAGCAGCAGACCGCCCAGCCCGAACTGCTGGGTGATGGGCAGCAGGATCACCACGAAGGCTGCGGTGGGGCCTGAGATATTGAAGCGCGAGCCGCCAGTGAGGGCGATCAACGGCGCGGCCATCAGCACCGTGTAGAGGCCGTGCTGCGGGGCTACGCCGACTGCAATGGCCAGCGCCATGGCCAAGGGAATGGCGATGATGCCGACGGTCACGCCAGCGGCCAGGTCGCCACGCAGGCTAGCCAGCGAGTACCCCTCGCACAGGGACTGGCGCAGGGCAGCAAATAGTGGGGGGAGGTATGTGGACATGGTGGCTCCTTCGCTGGAACTCGCCGAGTATAGGGTCTGGAATGCCAGTTGAGGTTTGACCTGAGTCGTATGCCAGGGCGCCCCGGGCCCGTGCTAGAGTGCTGCGCTCCCTTGCTGTTGGAGCTTTCGATGTCCTCGCCCCTGCGCCTCGGTGCTGCTCTCGCGCTGATCCTCAGCCTGCCTGCTGGTGCGGCTGAAACCCCGCCCATGCACGCTCAGTTCCTGCCGCCGGATGATCTTTCGCTGCGCCAGGAACAGCCTGATCAGCAGCAGTTGATCCAGATCACCGAGTACTCGGTCGTGTTGGGTAGCCAGCGCCAGTCCAACCAGCAGCCGATTCCGATCACCTCGCCCGCCGTGGTGCACCTCAAGGGCAAGCCGCTGAGCAAGGGCGCCGAATTGCGCCAGGTGGTGATCCAGTTCGACGTCGAGGGCAAGAGCTTGAAGAAGCCGAGCTATGACCCCCAGAGCCGCATCCTCAGCCTGAATTACCCGATGGTGCAGTACACGGCCGTGCTTGATCTGTTGCGCAACGGGCCGGTGTATTGCCAGTTCCTCAGCTACCCCAACGGCCATGTCTGGGCCGACCTGCACAGCGGCGCGGTACGCCTGCGTTGAGCGTGGGGGCCGGGCGGAGGTAAACTGCCCGCCCCGTGATACCTGGCCCGAGAGAAGTGAGCGATGCGTAAAGACAAGAAGCAGGTGATTGGCGAAGAAATCTCCGAAGACTCGATCAAGCTGTTCCTCGCGGTCGAGCCGGCTGACTCCACGCCGCCGTCGCTGCACAAGCTGATCAAGGCCTACCGTGGCCTGCGCATCGATGACTTCGAGCGCTTCGTCGGCTTCTTCGTCGAAGCCGGTTACGACCTCAATGCCAAGGATGAGCAGGGCAACGACTTCATCGCCCTGATTCAGGACCAGCGCCAGGCTGAGCCCTATATTGAAGTGATCAAGGCTGCGCGTGGCTGATACCTTGCGCTAGCGAATGAGCCCCGCCATCGAGTGGGGGCTTTTTCTTTGGCGCTGATGCTCGGCTTGCACAAGACAGGCGCGTCGAGACGGCTTTCAGCAGACAAAAAAACCGCCCCGAAGGGCGGTTTTTTTTCGATCAGCGTGATGCCGTGGCTCAGGCGATGCTCTGGGTCGCGGTGTCGACGCTGGTCAGGCCCAAGCGCTCGTCGGAGCGGGTGCTGACTTCGCGGTACAGGGCCGCGTCGCTTTCCAGGGCCTTCTCGCGGGCCGGGAAGATTTCCTTCAGCTTGGCAACCCACTGCTCGGAACGGGCCTGCTCGGCGAAGCAGCGCTCGATCAGGTTGAGCATGATGGACACGGTCACGGACGCACCCGGAGAGGCACCCAGCAGGGCTGCGATGCTGCCGTCTTCGGCCGAGACCAGCTCGGTGCCGAATTGCAGGATGCCGCCGTTCTTCGCGTCCTTCTTGATGATCTGCACGCGCTGGCCGGCCACTTCCAGGCGCCAGTCGGCCGGGTTCAGGTCCGGATAGAACTTGCGCAGGGCATCCAGGCGCTGTTCCTGGGATTGCATCACTTCCTTGACCAGGTAGCGGGTCAGGTCGAAGTTGTCGCGAGCGACGGCCAGCATCGGGCCGAGATTGCTCGGGCGTACCGAGAGCGGCAGGTCCATGAAGGAACCGTGCTTGAGGAACTTGGTGGTGAAGCCGGCGTAAGGGCCGAACAGCAAGGACTTCTTGCCATCGACCACACGGGTGTCCAAATGCGGCACGGACATCGGCGGGGCGCCGACTTCGGCCTGGCTGTAAACCTTGGCCTGGTGCTGCTTGACCACTTCCGGGTTGTCGCAGCGCAGCCACTGGCCGCTTACCGGGAAGCCGCCGAAGCCCTTGCCTTCGGGGATGCCGGAGAGCTGCAGCAGCGGCAGTGCGCCGCCGCCGGCACCAAGGAACACGAAGCGTGCGGACACTTCGCGGCTGGTGCCGGTCTGGGTGTTCTTGATGCTGGCTTTCCAGCCCTTGTCGGTACGGTTGAGGTCGGTGACCTTCTGGAAGTAGCTGACACGGGTATTCGACAGGCTGGTGAGGTATTGCAGCAGCTGATTGGTGACCGCGCCGAAGTTGACGTCGGTGCCGTTCATGGCGCGGGTCGCGGCGATCTTCTCGGACGCGTCGCGGCCTTTCATCATCAGCGGCGTCCATTTGGCCATGGTGGCGCGGTCTTCGGTGTACTCCATCTCGCTGAAGGCGTGATGTTGGCGGAGCAGCTCGAAGCGCTTCTTGAGGAAGGCAGTGTCCTTGTCGCCGCGCACGAAAGAAAGGTGCGGGACGGCGTTGATGAAGGTTTTGGGCGAGCCGAATGCGCTCTTGCCGCTCATGTAGGCCCAAAACTGCTTGGAGACCTCGAACTGGGCGTTGATGCTGACGGCCTTCTTGATGTCGATGGAGCCATCGGCCGCCTGGGGCGTGTAGTTCAACTCGCAGAGGCCTGCATGGCCGGTACCTGCGTTGTTCCAGGGGTTGGAGCTCTCGATGGCCCCCGACTCCCGGAGTTCTGCAATCTCCAGCTTGATGCCGGGATCGAGCTCTTTAAGCAGTACTGCCAGCGTAGCGCTCATGATGCCGGCCCCGACCAGCAACACGTCCACTGCTTCGTAATCGTTTTGCGCCATTTGCTCGCCACTCTCTCGTGAAGTAGTGAAAAACCGTCTTCTCACGCTCTTTTGGAGACGTGAACCTCAAAAGGATCGCCTACCCCCGGGCAGGCCGCTTCCGTCTGCGCGCGCGATACTACGCATGCGTCCCTGCAAAAAGCGTTTGCAATTCGGGCGAAAGGATGCGGCGAACCAACGAGTGGCAGCACGAAAAGTGGACGGCTCTCTGTGGGGCTGTGCGGATGCCCAAGCTGGCGCGAGGTGCGGTGTTGCGAGGCCCGATCAGGAGACGACCTTATAATCGGGGGGCGATTATAACGATGAAATCGGGGGAATAGGGCGCTTGCTGTGACTTTTCTTCATCCGCCGGTCAGGCTGCCAACGCGCGGCGGCGTGCAGGCTGTCCGACGACCGGTGCGACGCAGGCGCTGGCGGGGAGGGGCTGGTCGAGCCAGGCGAGGCTGGATTCGCGGACTTCCACCCAGTTGCCGGTGGCCGGGCAGTCGATTCCCTGGTGCAGGCCACGGCAGATCCCGGCGGTATCCACCAGGGCGAAGCATCGGCGTTGCGGGCGACGGGCGAACAGGGACCAGAAGAGGATCATCGGGACTACTCCAATCAGGGCAGCACCTTTATCCCACGCGGGCGTGACAAGGGCATGACAGGAACCGTAAGCACGGATGGCGGTCTGACATTGCACGGGAATGGCGCTCTGTCAGTACCCTGGCTGGCTGGTTATACTGCCGGCCGTTTTGCCTTCACTCCTGGAGAGATAAAGCATGCTGAAACGCCCGTTGCTTGGCCTGCTGGCCGCCCTCAGCCTGACCCTGGTCGGCTGTGCCCTCAGCCCGCAGCAACTCAGCCCGCAACCAAAACTCACCGGCCCGCTGACCCCGATGGGCCAGGGTCAGCCGGTGGTGGTGCGCGTCGCCGATGGTCGTCCGTCCCCGGTGCTTGGCACCCGTGGCGGCATCTATTCCGACACCAGCGCGATCAGCGTGCAGAGCCAGGACATCCTGCCGCGCCTGCAGGCTGAGGCCGAGGCCGCTGTGCGTCTTCTGGGCTTCACCCCGTCCCCGAACGCTTACAACGCCCCGCAGTTGACCCTGACCCTGGCCGACCTGAAGTACCAGTCGCCCAAGGAAACCTATGTCACCGAGGCCAACATCAGTGCCAGTTTCCGCGTCGATGTGCAGAACAGCACCCGTCGCTACAGCGGCAAATACGGCGCTTCGCTGAACCAGCGCTTCGGTACCGCACCGAACCAGCAGACCAACACCAAGCTGGTGAGCGATGTGCTGAGCGACGCCCTGACCCGTGCCTTCAAGGACCCGACTATCGGTCAGGTGCTTTCGCAGTAAGGCAAACCCTGCACGATGGAGCCCGGCCAAGCGCCGGGCTTTTTTCTACGTGCAACTGCAGTTCCGTGGGTTATTTGTGGGAGCGGTTGCAGCGGCATTCGTCGGAACGACCACGTCACCGGGCCTGGTTTCGGTAAAATCCGAGCCTTCCGAGAAGCCGCCTGGTCTAGGGCGGACATTTCCTTGTCTTGCAGGTTGCGTGCACGGTCGCACCGCCTGAAGCGGAGTTGAAGATGTCGCTGCAGGCGCTTTGGGCCATGTTCCTGGCTCACCCCGCACAGGTTGTAAATGGCCTGGCTTTGTTCTTTGCATGTGCCGGCGCCTGGGTGTTGCTGGCTACCCGTCTGCGCGAGCAGCGTTCCATTGCCCGTCTGGCCGCCGAGAGCGATCTGGAAGAGATGGAAGCCACCGACGTGCAGGATGAGTTTGCTCGGCGCCTCAATCGCTTCTTCTACAGTTTCGGCTATTTCAGCTTGGCAGTAGCTCTGGGCGTGTCCTGGGCCAGTACGCAACTCTGAGTGCAGCAGTGCAAAACAAAAACGGCGACCCAAGGGTCGCCGTTTTGCGTTCTGGAGCCTGGTTAAAGCGGTAGACCTGCCTTGATCCGGTACTGATTGCGCACCGGGGTGGCGTACTGCTGGATCAGGTAGGGGCGTTGCTCCTCGGGGCAGGCGCCCAGGCGCTTCTGCCACTCTGCCTCGGCGCGGGCCAGTTCGTCGCCACTGAACACTTCCGCTGCCGTCGGGACCTGCAGTTCCGGGTCGCGGTCGCCCCACAGGGCGTAAGCCAGGTAGTGCACCGGGAACAGGCGATATCCGCCGAGGATCTGTTTGTCGATTTCCTGGGCCAGTTGCTTGGCGTCTTCGCTGGCACTGCCGATCTCGCTGCCGAAGGCAATGTGCACCCGGCCCTTGTAGCCGGTGATGCCCAGGGCAATGCTGGTGTCGTCTTCACCCGCGGCCTTGGCGTAGCTGCCCGTGCTGGCGCGGATTTGCAGTTCACGAGCCTTGGCCTGGTCGCAGGGGTCGTACTCGTAGCTGATGGATACCGGAATCAGGTGCAGGTCACGAATCACATTCGAGAAGGGCTCGTCCTTGCGACTCATGTGGAACATCTTGAGGATCGCCGAATCGGTGCGGTCATCACCGTCCTTGGCGCGGCCCTCGGCCTGGGCGATCCAGATCGACTGTCCATCCTGGCGGATCGAGTGATTGATGTAGGCCGACAGCAGTTGGAAGGCGGCCAGCTTCTCGCGGCGTCCAGCCAGGTTGCGGTGCACGATGAAGCTCTTGTTCAGGCGCATCAGGTCGCTGACGTAGGGCTTCTGCAGCAGGTTGTCGCCGATGGCGATGCGGGGCGTCGGAAGGCCTGCGTGGTACACGGCGTAGTTGACGAAGGCCGGGTCCATGACGATGTCGCGGTGGTTGGCCAGGAACAGGTAGGCGGTGCCTGGCTTGAGGCGTTCCACGCCCGAGTAGGTCACGCCGTCAGTGGCGCGCTCGATGGTGTTGTCCACATAGGGCTCGATGCGGTCCTGCAACGCGGCCACTGAATCGATGCTGGCGAACTCCCGACGTAGCCGATGAGCTATAACAGGCTTGAGGAGCCAGCCCAGCGGCCCCGCCAGTTTCGGGAAACGATAGCGGGTGAGGGTGCCGAGGAAGGCGTCATCGGCGAACAGGCGCGAGAGCACTGCCGGTACCTCGGCATCGTCATAGGGTCGGATGGCTTCAAATTCGCCCATTGGTCACTCTTGTTCTGGAATCGGCTGGGTAAAAGGGGAGGAGGCCCCGACATGTCAGGCTGCGTGAAAACGTCGCGAGCGCAGCAGTTTTCATTCAGTCTGAATACGGGGCGTCAAATAGACCGGCGATTATACAGGCAAGTCACACGGGAGGCGGGATGCTGGAAACAGAGGATTACCAATGCCCTTACTGCGGCGAGCCGGCCGAAACTGTGCTCGATCTCTCGGGTGGCGACCAGCAATACATTGAAGATTGTCCGGTGTGCTGCCGGCCCATCCTGTTCCGGCTCTGGACCGACGGCCAGGACTGGAGCCTGGAGGTTCGCCGGGAGGATGACTGATGCGGCGCATCTATGAGCCCCGGGACCTGATCGAAGCCGAACTGCTGTTGGGCATGCTCTCCAGTGAGGGCGTGGAGGCCCACCTGGCCGGTAGCCATCTGCTCGGGGGCATCGGGGAACTGCCGATGTTCGGCTTGCTCGGCCTGCTGGTCGAGGATGACGACGCCGAACGCGCCAGCGGGTTGATCGCCGCGTACAATGCCGCGCAACCCCTGCCGGGCGAAGAGCCTGACAGCTATCCCGGCACACTGCTCTGCTGACCCCCGACCTGAACAGGTTGCCCCATGTCTGGACGTTTCGCCCTGTTTCGCTGGACGCCTGCACTGGCGGCCCTTCCTGGATTTCCCGCCAACCATCAACCGCACTGGAATCTGGCCCCCGGTGGCCGGGTATTGATGCTGCGTGAACTGGGTGACCAGCGCCGCGCCGACATGGCCCGCTGGGGCCTGACTCCGGCCTGGCTCACTGACCTGTCGAAGACCCCCGCCCATGCCCGTGTCGAAACCCTGGCCGATCAGCCGATGTTCCGCGAAGCCTTCCGTTCGCGGCGCTGCCTGATCCTGGCCAATGGTTTCTACGAGTGGCGCGGTGTGCGCAAGCGGCCCTACTGGGTCAGCGCCGAAGGCGGAATCATGTACTTCGCCGCGCTGTGGGAGGCCTATCCGGTCGATGGCATGGAATACCTCAGCCTGGCGATGGTCACCCAGCCCGTGGCCGACCTGCGTCGCCCGCTGGTGCTGGACGAGGACGGCCAGCGGCTCTGGCTGGCCGCTGATTCGACGCCAATGCAGTTGCTCGAACTGCTGGCCAGGCCGGGGCCGCAGTTGCGCGAACGCCCACTGGCGAACCTGGTGAATGATCCGAAACTGGACGGGCCGGAGTGCCTGACGCCGGCCTGAGGTGCCCTTTCCCCTACGAAAAAGCCCCTCGTCGTGAGGGGCTTTTGGTTTTACACCCTGAACTGATTGATCAGCCGCCTTTGCTGCTCGGCTAGCTTGGTCAGTTCGGCGCTGGCCTGGGAGGCTTCGTCGGCGCCGCCGGCGACCTCGTTGGCCACTTGGCCGATGTTGATCACGTTGCGGTTGATGTCTTCGGCGACCGCGCTCTGTTCCTCGGCCGC
Source organism: Pseudomonas sp. OTU5201 (assembly GCF_038440135.1). NCBI lineage: Bacteria > Pseudomonadati > Pseudomonadota > Gammaproteobacteria > Pseudomonadales > Pseudomonadaceae > Pseudomonas > Pseudomonas sp. OTU5201. Next base: position 91,276 of record NZ_JASATC010000020.1, read on the forward strand.
GCTGGCGATCTGGGTGTTCATGTCGTTGATCACCGATACCGCCTGGGTGATCGATTCCAGCGCATGGGCGGCCTCGTTGGCGTGCTGCACGCTGGTGTCGGTCTTCTCCTGGCTGTCCTGCATCACCTTCACCACTTCGCGGGTGCCGTGCTGCAGTTGCTGGATCATCGTCTGGATTTCTTCGGTGGCCTGCTGGGTCTTTTGCGCCAGGTTACGCACTTCATCGGCGACCACTGCGAAGCCGCGGCCCTGCTCACCCGCGCGCGCTGCCTCGATGGCCGCGTTCAGCGCCAGCAGGTTGGTCTGCTCGGCGATGCCGCGGATGGCGACCAGGATGGCGTTGATGTTCTCGCTGTCCTTGGCCAGGTTCTGCACCACGCCCACGGCGCGGCCGATTTCGGTGGCCAGGGCGGAGATGGCTTCGGCGGTGCTGTGGACGATGCGCTTGCCGTGGTTGGCTGCCTGGTCGGCGTGGCTGGCCGCTTCCGCCGCGTGGGTGGCGTTGCGCGCCACGTCCTGGGCGGTGGCGGTCATCTCATGGACGGCGGTGGCCACCAGCTCGATCTCCGCCAGTTGCTTCTGCACGCCCTGGTTGGTGCGGATGGCGATATCGGCGGTGTGCTCGGACGAATCGCTGACCTTCTGCACCGAGGTCACCACCTGGCTGATCATCGATTGCAGCTTGCCGAGGAAGGTATTGAAGCCGCCGGCGATGGCACCCATTTCGTCGGCACGATTGTTGTGCAGGCGTTGGGTCAGGTCGCCGTCGCCCTTGGCGATATCGTCGAGCATGCCGACCATCTGGCGGAGCGGACGGGCGATGCCGTAGCCGACGAACCAGATCACCAGCAGACCGAGACCGGCGATCAGCAGGCCTACCAGGGTCATGCCGAAGATATCGGCGTCGCGCTGGGCGGCGAGGTCGCCCTGCAACTGGGACAGTTCCTTCATCACTGCCTGCACGGGCAGTTGGATGAGCAGCACCCAGCGGGCGTCGGTGTCGCCGATACCGAACGGCACCATCAGTTCGATGCGCTGGCTGGCCTGGTCGATGCGGTAGGACGGCTGGTTGCCGGAGAACCCACGCAGGCTGTCCATGGTGCTGGTGTCGAACACCTTGGCAGCTTCTTCACCCAGTTTGGCGCTGTCCCTGGAGTAGGCCACCAGGCGGTGGTTGTTGGCGATCAGGGCCATGTCGCCGGCACCGTCATAAAGCTGCTGGTCGGCCTTGGTCAGCAGGTCCTGGATGAAATTCAGGGAGAAGTCGGCGCCACTAATGCCGCGGAATTCGCCCTTGATCATGATCGGCGCGGTAAATGACGAAAGGATCATGATCTTTCCGCCCACGTTGTAGGGCGCGGGATCGATCGCGCAGGTTTTCTTGCGTTCTTTCGGGCAGAGGTAGTACTCGCCTTCGCGGACGCCCGTGTTGAGCATCTTCTCGCTTTCCATGAAACCAATGGCGTCCTGGCCCAGGCTGCCGTCTGCGTTGCGGAACCACCAGGGCAGGAAGCGGCCTGTACCGTCGTAACCGTTGCCTTTCTGTCCGGCGTAGTTGGCATCGGCGCCGTCGATGGCATTGGGCTCCCAGCCGATGTAGCTACCGTTCAGCTTGGGATTGCGCTCGGTGGTCTGGCGCACCAGATTGTTGAGCTGCTCGCGGCTGATGCTCAGCTTTGGATGGCCGGCCTCATCGGTTTCCCCCAGCATGCTGTTGAGGTTGGCCATGTTCTTGGCGATGCCCAGCGGCAATTCCATCTCGCGCTGGATCTGGCTGACCTGGGAACTGGCAAGGGCCACCAGCCGCTCGTTGATGACCTGTTCGAGCAGCGCCTGGGTTCGTTGCTGCACCAGTTCCTGGGTTTTTGCACCGGAAAGCAGTGCGTAGAGCACCAGGGCGGCAACCACCGCCAGCACACTGGCTCCTGCCAAGGCTGCGATGGAGAATTGAATGGACCTGAACTTCATGTGGGCTCCGGGAAAAAGGACTTCACCTTGCATCTGTATATCGGCAGCACTGTGAAATTTCCTAAATCACCCATGCAGAAAAAAGCGTCGCCGGCTTGTCTACATGCGACGCGGTTGCCGGGTTATCTGGCCGGCCGTAGCATTACCGACCTCGAAAAGAGATGGAGAGCCATCATGGCCAAGCTGTTTTACCTGTCCGGGCTGACCGCGGCCCTGCTCCTGGCAGGATGCCAGGCCGTCAACACCACCAGCGGCGGAGCAGTGGGCGTCGAGCGCAAGCAGTACATGTTCAGCATGCTGTCGAGTGCCGAACTCAATCAGATGTACGCCCAGTCGTACCAGCAGACCCTGAGCGAAGCCTCGCAAAAGGGTGTGCTGGACAAGAACAGCAGCGACGCCCGTCGTGTCGACGCGATTGCCAAGCGCCTGATCGCCCAGACGCCCGCGTTCCGCCCGGACGCCGCGCAATGGGCGTGGGAAGCCAACGTGATCGACAGCAACGAGCTCAACGCCAACTGTGGTCCGGGTGGCAAGATCATTGTTTACAGCGGCTTGATCGATAAGCTCAAACTCACCGATGACGAACTGGCGGCGGTGATGGGCCACGAGATCGCCCACGCCCTGCGCGAACACAGCCGTGAAGCCATGTCCAAGGCCTATGGCGTGCAAATGGCCAACCAGATCGGCTCGGTGCTGGGCGTCGGTCAGGCCGGCCTGGGCATGGCCAATGCGGGTGTCGACTACCTGATGACCCTGCCCAATAGCCGTTCCAACGAGAACGAGGCGGACCTGATCGGCCTCGAGCTGGCCGCCCGTGCCGGCTACGACCCGAACGCCGCGATCACCCTCTGGCAGAAGATGGAGCAGGCCGGTGGCGGTGCGCCGCCGGAGTTCATGAGCACGCACCCGTCCTCCAGCTCGCGGATGTCGTCGCTGAAGGCGTCCATTCCGAAAGTGATGCCGCTGTACCAGCAGGCCAAGGGACAACGCTGAGGAGAGCAAGATGCTGGCCCAGCGGCTGGCATCCCGGCAACCCGCGTTCTAGACTGCTTGCCGCCACTTCGGACTCTCCGGGGTGGCGAACCTCCAACGGATGAGGAGCTGCAGTGAAAATCGCCGTACTTGGAGCAACCGGCCTGCTCGGCCATCACACGGCTCGGGCGGTGAAGGCCGCGGGGCACCAGCTGGTGCTGATACACCGGCCGTCGTCACGGATCGAACGGCTGGCCTACCTGGAGCCCGAGTGCCGGGCCGCCGAACTGCTCGATCATGCCGGTCTCACTCGCACGCTCAGTGGCCTGGACGGTGTGATCTTCTGCGCCGCAGGCTACCCGAAGCGGCCGCGCCGCTGGCAGGAAGAGGTTGCCAGCGCCCTCGACGAGACCAACCACTTCTACGCCGCCTGCCTCGCTGCCCACGTGCCGCGCATTCTCTATACCGGCGCTGCCATTGCCCTGCCGCGCCATCCCGAAGGCCTGCCCGGTCACGAGGGGTTGTTCTATGAAGGCATGCCGCGCTGGAAGAACGCTTATCTGCTGAGCAAGTGGGCGCTGGATGAACAGGCCCGTGAACAGGCCCGTAGCGGCCTGCCGGTGATCATCGGAATTCCTGGCATGTGCCTCGGTGAGTTCGATGCGGGCCCCAGTACCGGACGCATCGTTACCGCCCTGGCCCAAGGCTGGATGACCCATTACGTACCAGGGCGACGCAACGTGGTGGATGCCGCCGACGCCGGGCGCGGCCTGCTGCTGGCGCTGGAGAAGGGGCGGGTGGGCGAGCGCTACCTGCTGGCTGGGCAGAACATCGAGATGGCCGAACTGACTGAGCGCATCGCCAACCTGCTTGGCGTGCAGCCGCCGCAACCGATGCCGCTGGCGTTAGCCAAGGGCATGGCAGCGCTCGGCAGGATGCGTTACCGGCTCTCAGGCGAGTTGCCGAAGCTGGATGACACGGCCATCGCGGTGATGGCCGGCGGGCAGTTCCTGGATGGCAGCAAGGCGCGCCACGAACTGGGCTTCGTTGCCGAGACGCCGCTGGAGGTCACCCTGGAACGCACCATCGGCTGGTTCCGGGCCAACGGCTATCTCTGATCAGGGCAGGGCTTTCTCAGCCAGGGGCTGGGTCGAAAGGCCAAGCTGGGCGCGGAAGCTTTCCATGTCGAACATGGTGCAGATCTCCTGTACTTCACCCAGACTGTTGAGGGTCCAGAAGGCCATGGCCGAGATGCTGAGAATCCTGTCGCTGGGTGGATAGCCGAGGGCGGGCTTCTGGATGCTGCCGATTAGTGTGCACCAGGTCACCACCTTGTTGCCTTCGGCTATGCATTCCTCCACCACCACTTCCAGGTCGGGCATGGCATCGCGGATGTTCGCCACCATCTGGCTGTAGGCACTGCTGTTGAGGGGCCGGCCAATGAAGGAGCTCTTGTAGAGGAAGTCCTTGCTCTGCAACTGCTCGGCCAGCGCCAGCCGGCCCTTGTTCCACGACAGCTCGATGTGTTGGCGAACCAGCCTTTTCATATCGTCCAGTGACACGATGTGCTCCCCTGCGCCTTGATCCAGCGCGCTACTTTACCAGTACGCTCGTTCCAGCCATTGGCCGAAACGCCGTCGGTTCAAGGCAACCTCGTAGGGTGCCGCCGTGGCGCGCTCGACGCCTCGGCGAGGGCGAGTCCATCCAATTACGAAAGGCTGTGCAGGGGCCCGTCAGATTATTCCGCTGAGTTTCAGCGCTTCGTATACGGCGTAGACGGCGAGGGCGGCGAAGGCGACGGCGGCCAGGCGGCGGATCAGCGCCAGCGGCAGGCGATCAGCAGCGAAGTTGCCGGCGAGCACCACCGGGACGTTGGCAATCAGCATGCCGAGGGTAGTGCCCAGGACCACCATCACGAAATGCGGGTACTGCGCTGCCAGCATCACAGTGGCAACCTGGGTCTTGTCGCCCATTTCGGCGAGGAAGAAGGCGATCAGGGTGGTGACGAACGGGCCGTACTTCTTCAGCCCGGACTCTTCGTCGTCATCCAGCTTGTCCGGTACCAGGGTCCAGAGGGCGACGGCGGCGAAAGAGGCGGCAAGAATCCAGCTCAGGGTGGCGGCGGAGAAGAAGCTGGCAACCCAGGAGCCAACGGCACCGGCAGCGAAATGGTTGGCGAGGGTGGCGGCGACTATGCCCCAGATGATTGGCCAGGGCTTGCGGAAGCGGGCGGCGAGCAGAAGCGCGAGCAACTGAGTCTTGTCACCGATTTCGGCGAGGGCAACGATCAGAGTCGGGACGAAGAGGGATTCCAGCATCAGGGTTCCTACGGGGGCGGGTCGACTAATCACCATGACACACGCAATCTGCCCACCCCGGGTCAGGTTGCACGTGTCATAGGTCTTGTCAAACCGCGTTCCGTGTAAAAAGTGGCCTGCACTCGCTCATGCTGCGTTGAAGGCAGGCTCGGAATGCTCATTTACAGTCGTAAACTCCGCTTCCTCGCCAGCCTTCGCCTTGCCTGAACTTCGCTCGGCGACTTTTTCCTACGGAACCCACAAAGGGTCGGTCGCATGCGCCATGGTCTGTGGACCAAGTGTGTTGACGCATGCCATGCGAGCAGGGCGCTCGCGGGAGACTACTCCCCTAGGACGGAGCGCATTTTGCACAAGCCGGGTCACCCCGGCAAGTGCGAATTTCCGGTCGGTCAGTTGTCGCCGCCGCGCACGTCCATCTTCGCGTAGCTCACCAGACGGCTGCCCTTCTTCAGGCGGTAACCCAGCCAGATGGCGAGGAACAGCGGCAGGCTGATGTAGGTGGCCGCAAGGCCCGCCCAGTCGATGCGATCACCGAAGAACGCCTGGTAGTTCTGCCCGAGGGTGATTGCCAGGCACAGGATGAAGGCGAACAGCGGGCCGAAGGGGAACAGCTTGGCGCGGTAGGGCAGGTCTTCCAGGCGACCGCCTTGGGACAGGTAGCCCTTGCGAAAGCGGTAGTGGGAGATGGCGATGCCCAGCCAGGCGATGAAGCCACACATGCCCGAGGTGTTCAGCAGCCAGGTGTAGAGGGTGCTGTCGCCGACGATCGAGGTGAAAAAGCACAGCGCGCCGACCAGGGTGGTGGCGTAGAGGGCGTTGCGCGGCACGCCGCTGGCGGACAGGCGAGAGAAGAGCCTCGGTGCCTTGCCCTGCAGCGCCAGGTTGTAAAGCATGCGGCTGGACGCGTACATGCCCGAGTTGCCGGCCGAGAGGATGGCGGTAAGGATCACCGCGTTCATCACGCTCGCCGCAGCAGCGAAACCGGCGCGCTCGAACAGCAGGGTGAAGGGTGAAACGCTGATATCGCTGGCGTCGTTCTTCAGCAGGTTCGGCTCGGTGTAGGGGATCAGCATGCCGATCACGAAGATGGCCAGGATGTAGAACATCAGGATTCGCCAGAACACCTGGCGGATGGCGATGGGGATATTCTTCTTCGGGTTCTCCGACTCGCCTGCGGCAATGCCGATCAACTCGGTGCCCTGGAATGAGAAGCCGGCGATCATCGCGACGCCGACCATGGCCTGCAGGCCGCCGACGAAGGGGGCATCACCCAGGGTGAAGTTGCTGAAGCCAGGAGACTCGATGCCGCCCATGATGCCGAAGATGGTGGCCAGGCCAATGCCGATGAACACCACCACTGTCACGACCTTGATCAGGGCGAACCAGAACTCGCTTTCGCCGAAGCCCTTCACCGAGATCACGTTGAGCAGGAACATCAGGCCGAGGAACAGGGCGCTCCAGTAGATGCCGGGCACGTCCGGCAGCCAGAAACTCATGATCAGCTGCGCCGCTACCAGTTCAGCGGCAATGGTCACCGCCCAGTTGTACCAATAGTTCCAGCCCAGGGCGAAACCGAAGCCATCGTCGACGAAGCGGCTGCCATAAGTGCTGAACGATCCGGAAACCGGGATGTGCGCGGCCATCTCGCCCAGGCTGGTCATCAGGAAGTAGACCATCAGGCCAATCAGTGCGTAGGCCAGCAGCGCGCCGCCTGGTCCGGCAGTTGCGACCGTGGCGCCGGAGGCGACGAACAGGCCGGTACCGATGGAGCCGCCGATGGCGATCATGTTCAGGTGGCGGGGTTTGAGGGAGCGATGCAGCCCATCCTTGGGTGGAGTGGCGCTGGCAATGTTCAAATCGGTCACAAAGATCTCCAGATCCCCCGGCCGGGACCGGGGGAGAGGGCGGCTATTTTATGCCGCTTGAGCATGGGTATTGAGGTGGTACCCGCCAGGTCAGACCCGGCGGGAACGGTAAATGCGGAAGCCATCCCCTTCGGCGAGGGTCTGGCAGGGGCCGAGATGGTACTCGATAAGCGGCGGGTATTTGAGGAAGCTGTTGGCCACGATGCGCAATTCGCCCCCTGGCAGCAGGTGATCCCTGGCCTCGCGCAGCAAGTCTTCGCTGGCCTGGTAATCGGTATGCACACCCTGGTGGAAGGGCGGATTGCTGACGATCGCCGCCAGGCCTTCGGGCGCGCCATGGATACCGTCTGCAGCGATCACGTCGCCTTCCAGGCGATTGGCGGCCAGGGTCAGGCGGCTGCTGGCGACCGCAAAGGCATCCACGTCCAGCAGGGTCAGCTGGCTCTGTGGATAACGGCGCTTGAGTACTGCGCCGAGCACCCCGGCACCGCAGCCGAAGTCCAGCAGATGGCCGCCAGGCAATCCCTCCAGTTGCTGCAGGAGCAGGGCGCTGCCGCGGTCCAGCCGGCCATGGCTGAACACGCCAGGCAGGCTCACTACTTCCAGCGGGCCGTCAGTCAGGTCCAGGCGATAGCGCTGGGCCAGGGCTTCCAGGTCGGGGGCGGCGGGAGCCTGGTCGATGTTTATCTGCCAGAGCTGGCAGTGGCGCGCGCTGTCCAGCTTGCGCGGCTTGCCGAGGGCGGCCAATTGCTTGGCAGCGCGTTCGATGCCGCCGCGCTTCTCGCCGACGAGGAACAGTTCGCCACCGGGCAGGCGCGCGGCGAGCGCAGCCAGCAGGTAGTCGGTGAGCTCGCGGGATTTGGGCAGGAATAGCACGGCCGCGGCAAAGGGCACGTCCGGCGGCGTGGTGCCGAACTGGCTACGCCCGGCGAAGCGGGCTTCCAAGGCTGCCTGTTCACCGGCGTGCCAGCTCCAGCCGCTGGCCTGCGGCAAGGTGCCGAGCAGGTCGTCCGCCGGCAGCCCGGCCAGCAGCACCGGGCGTTGGAACAGTTCCGCCTGCCTGAGCAGGACTTCGCTGCGAGGGTCCATCTGAAGAAAGATCCTGATAAAAGCAGCGAATTTTATCAGGAACTTGTAGGAACTAGCTTACGACTCTGACGGGCGAATCCTTCAGCCAGGCGACGCCGTTGTCGGCGAGTTGCTGCACGATGCGCTGGCGGGCCTCGCGGCTGCCCCACGCGTTGTGCGGCGTGACGATCAGGCGCGGGATGTCGGCGGCCAGCAACGGGTTGCCGTCGCGCGGCGGCTCCTGAGTCAGTACGTCGGTGGCGGCACCGCCCAGATGGCCGCTGCGCAGGGCGCTGGCCAGGGCCGCTTCGTTCACCAGGCCGCCACGGGCGGTGTTCACCAGCAAGGCGCCGGGCTTCATCAGGGCCAGTTCGGCGGCACCGATCATGTCGCGGGTCTGTTCATTGAGCGGGCAGTGCAGGGTCAGGGCATCGACCTGGGGCAACAGCTCATGCAGCGGCAGGCGGTCGGCGCGCTGAGGGCGCCCGGGGAGTTGGCCGAGCAGCACGCGCATGCCGAAGGCTTCGGCCAGGCGCGCCACTGCACCCCCCAGCTCACCGTGGCCGAGCAGGCCCAGGGTCTTGCCCTCCAGTTCCATGATGGGGAAGTCCAGCAGGCAGAACTGGCTGGCTTGCTGCCAGCGGCCGGCGCGCACGGCGGCCTGGTAGTCCGGCAAGCTGGTGGCGAGTGCGAGCAGCAGCGCCAGGGTGTGCTGGGCCACCGACGGCGTGCCGTAGGCCTGGCAGTTGCAGACGGTGATGCCATGGTTGCGAGCGGCTTCCAGATCGATGTTGTTGGTGCCGGTGGCGGCTACCAGGATCAGCTTGAGATCCGGGTTGGCGGCCATGCTGGCGGCGTCGATACGCACCTTGTTGCTGATAGCCACCTGGGCGCCGCGCAGGCGCTTGGCCACCTCATCGTCAGCGGATTGCGCGTGCAGTTGCAGTTCGCCGAAGGCCAGCCGCAGCGGGGCCAGGTCGAGGTCGCCAAGATCGAGAGAAGCATGGTCGAGGAATACGGCGCGGCTGCTGTTCATGCGGGGTTGTACCTTTTGCGAGTCCGTTGGAAGGCGTAAGGTTGCCAGCCTACCAAAGCTTGTTACATCCCTCGGAGGTCGCATGTACTGGACGGAATTCCTCACCGTCGCCCTGATTCACCTGCTGGCTGTGGCCAGCCCCGGTCCGGACTTCGCCATCGTGGTGCGCGAGAGCGTGGCCCACGGTCGCCGCGCGGGTACCTGGACGGCTTTGGGCGTGGGCATGGGCATCTTTGTGCATGTGGCCTATTCGCTGCTGGGCATCGGCCTGATCGTGTCGCAGTCGATCATGCTCTTCAACGCGTTGAAATGGGCGGCTGCCGCCTATCTGCTGTACATCGGCATCAAGGCCCTGCGCGCCAAACCCGCAGACCCGGTGGCAGCGGAAGCCTCCCTCATGGCCGGCGAGCGCAGCCCGCGCGGCGCCTTCGTCACCGGCTTCGTCACCAATGGCCTGAACCCCAAGGCGACCCTGTTCTTCCTGTCGCTGTTCACCGTGGTCATCAATCCGCATACGCCGCTGGCCATCCAGGCCGGCTACGGCGTCTACCTGGCCTTTGCCACCGCCGCCTGGTTCAGCCTGGTGGCGATGCTGTTCAGCCAGCGCCGGGTGCGCGCCGGGTTCGCGCGCATGGGGCACTGGTTCGATCGGTTGATGGGTGCGGTGCTTGTGGGGCTGGGGATCAAGCTGGCCTTTACCGAGCTGAAGTGAACCACCTCGGGCGGACCTTCGGCCCGCTTGGCGAATTCATTGGCTATGTCTGCATGACGTGTTGTAGGCAGCTGCATTG